>JALRDW010000061.1 GCA_023262065.1 Acidimicrobiia bacterium
CGCTCGTCCCCGGCCTCGGGTACACGGCGAACGGCGCCCGCCTCTGGATCCGCCTCGGGCCGCTCAACTTCCAACCGGGCGAGGCGGCCAAGGTGCTGCTCGTCATCTTCTTCGCCGCCTACCTCGCCGACAACCGCGACCTCCTGCGCTCCGGCACGCGCCGCATCGGACGGCTCTACCTGCCGGCCCCGCGCCACTTCGGCCCGCTCCTGCTGCCGTGGGCGACCGCCGTGCTCATCATGGTGCAGCAGAAGGACCTCGGGTCCTCGCTGCTGTTCTTCACGGTGTTCGTGGCCATGCTCTACATGGCCACCGAGCGCAGCGCGTACGTGATCGTCGGCGTCGCCGCGTTCAGCCTCGCGGCGGTCATCGCGTACAACTCGTTCTCGCACGTGCAACTGCGGGTGGACACCTGGCTCGACCCGTGGCCGACGGCCCAGAGCAACGGGTACCAGTTGGTGCAGAGCCTGTTCGCCCTCGGGTCGGGCGGTGTCGCGGGCACCGGTCTCGGCCTCGGCCGCCCCGACCTCATCCCGAACGCGGCCACCGACTTCGTGTTCGCCGCGATCGGCGAGGAACTCGGCCTGTACGGGACGGTCGGGATCATCATCACGTTCCTGCTGTTCGTCGGCACCGGCTTCAAGATCGCGGTGCAGGCATCCCGCCCGTTCCCGAAGCTGCTCGCCGCCGGTCTCACCACCATCGTCGGGATCCAGACGTTCGTGATCGTCGGCGGCGTGATCCGCGTCATCCCGCTCACCGGTGTGACGCTGCCGTTCGTCTCCTACGGCGGGTCCTCGCTCATCGCGAACTTCGTCCTGCTCGCGATCCTCCTGCGCATCTCCGACGAGACGGCGATCGACGCCCAGGCGGAGGTTGAGGCCGAGGTCCGCCTCGAGACCGCCGGAGTGCGCGCGTGAACCAGGCGGTCCGACGCGCCGGCTACGTGGTCGTGGCCCTCCTCCTCGTCCTCGTGGGCCAACTCACCTACCTGCAGGTGTTCGACGCGAAGAAGCTCGCGGACGACCCGCGCAACTCCCGTGGGTACCTCCGGTCGTTCAACCGCCCGAGAGGCGAGATCGTGAGCGCCGACGGCGAGATCCTCGCGCGGTCCACCCGGGTCGACGACGAGTACGGGTGGCAGCGGACCTACCCGTTCGGTGACCTGTTCGCCCAGACCGTCGGGTACCAGTCCGTGGTCGTGGGCAGCGTCGGCATCGAGAAGGTCTACGACGGCCAGCTCAGCGGCCGTGACCTGCCGGTGGAGCCCAAGGATCTGCCGTCGATCCTCTCGGCCCGGCCCCGGGTCGGCACCGTGGTGCTCCACCTGAACGCGCAGGCCCAGGCCGCAGCCCGCGACGCGCTCGGCGGTCAGCGCGGTTCGGTGACGGTGCTGGACCCGCGCACCGGTGCGGTCGTCGCGATGTACTCGAACCCGACCTTCGACCCGCAGCCCCTCGCCGGCCACGACACCCGCGCGGTGCAGACCTACTACGACGGCCTCACGAGCGATCCGACGAACCCGGCCCTCCCGCGCGCGTACCGAGAGATCTACCCACCGGGCTCGACCTTCAAGGTCGTCACGACGACCGGCGCGCTCGACACGGGAGTGGCCACACCCGAGTCGCGCTACCCGGCGAACACCTCCTACACCCCGCCCCAGTCCGACCGGCCGATCAACAACTTCGGCGGTCGGCAGTGCGGTGGCACCCTCGAGGACGCCTTCCGTCAGTCCTGCAACGCGGTGTTCGCGCAGCTCGGGGTCGAGATGGGCGAGCGGTTCGTGCCGGCGATCGACGCGTTCGGCCTCAACGAGGCCCCGAGCCTCGACCTCTCCCCCGGCGCCGAGGCGAGCATCGGCCTCCAACCGGGCTCGTTCGACCTCAACAAGCCCTCGTTCGCACTCGCCGGCATCGGGCAGGGCGAGATCGCCACCACCCCGCTCCAGATGGCACTCGTGGCCGCCGCCATCGCGAACGGCGGGGTCGCGATGGAGCCGCACGTGGCCGCCCGCATCGACGACCGCTCGGGCCGGACCGTCGAACGGGTGGTCGAGCGGCGCTGGAAGCGGGCGACCTCGGCCGCCACCGCGGCCACCCTCACCGAGTTCATGGTCGCGGTCGTCGCGAACGGCACCGGCACCGCCGCCCGCATCCCGGGGGTGACCGTGGCCGGCAAGACCGGGACCGCCCAGGCCCCCGGTGGCCCACCGCACGCGTGGTTCATCGCGTTCGCACCCGCCGACGCCCCGCGCTACGCGATCTCGGTGATCGTGGAGCGGGGCGGGTCGGCCGGGGACGAGGCGACCGGCGGACGCATCGCGGCGCCCGTCGCGGCGAAGGTGCTGCGCACCCTCCTGCAGGTACCGTGACCGACCGCGCCGCGCACCGAGTGCGGCGGTAGGTTGGAGCCAGCCATGGCAGCCGAACCCCGGGTCCTCGCGGACCGTTACGAACTCGTCGAACTGCTCGCCCGGGGTGGCATGTCCGAGGTGTTCCTCGCCCAGGACCGCCGGCTCTCGCGCCCGGTGGCGGTGAAGGTGCTCGCCCCGGAACTGTCCCGGGACCCGACCTTCGTCGAACGGTTCCGTCATGAGGCGCAGGCCGCCGCGAACCTCAACCATCCGAACATCGTCTCGGTGTACGACTGGGGCCAGGACGGCGACACCTCGTTCATCGTGATGGAGTACATCGACGGCCGTTCGGTGCGTGACCTCATCACTGCGCGTGGTCGGCTCGACGACACCCAGGTCGCGGGCATCGGCGGTGAGATCGCCGCCGCCCTCTCGTCCGCGCACGCGGCCGGCGTGATCCACCGTGACGTGAAGCCGGCGAACGTGCTCATCTCCTCGCAGGGCCAGGTCAAGGTCACCGACTTCGGGATCGCGCTGTCCGGCAACTCGCCGAACGAACTCACGAAGGCCGGCTCGGTGATGGGCACGGCCACCTACTTCTCACCCGAGCAGGCCCAGGGCTTCGAGGTGGACGCGCGCTCGGACCTCTACTCGCTCGGCATCGTGCTGTACGAGATGTCGACGGGCACCCCGCCGTTCGCGGGCGAGAACGCGGTGGCCGTCGCGTACCAGCAGGTGCAGGAGCAGGTGCCACCGCCCTCGACCCGCAACCCGTCGCTCGCACCGGCGCTCGAGGGGATCATCCTCACCGCGCTGGCCAAGGACCCGAACGCCCGGTACCAGACCGCCGACGACATGCGAGCCGACCTGCTCCGGTTCCGTCGCGGCGAGCCGGTGCTCGGCGGGCCGCAGGTCGCCCAGGTCGTCGAGATGCCCACCGCCGCCGTGCCCGGCGTGGTCGCCGGCGCAGGGGCCGCCACCGCGACGACCACCGCGGTGCGCCAGGCCCCGCGGGGCCGCAACAAGGGCGTCGTGGCCACCGTCGCCGTGCTCATCGGGGTCCTCATCCTCGTCGTCGCCGGTCTGCTCGCGGCGCGGTTCACGAACGACGCGTCCCGGAACGAGGTCGACGTGCCGAGCGTGATCGGCATCCAGGAGCAACCCGCCACCCTCACGCTCCAGCAGCGGGGGTTCAAGGTTCGGGTCGACCGCCTGCCGAGCACCCGACCCGAGGGCGAGGTGTTCGGGCAGGACCCGCAGGCCGGCACCCGCCTCAACGAGGGCGAGACCGTGCTGCTGCGCGTGAGTGCCGGCGAGGGTTCGGTGAGGATCCCCGCGGTCGAGGACAAGGTCGCCGAGGACGCGCGCCTCGACCTCGAGGCTGCGGGCTTCACCGTGACCACGCGGGAGGAGGCGAGCGAGACGATCGAGGCGGGCAACGCGATCCGCACCGATCCTCCGGCCGGTCGCAACGTCGCGGTCGACACGCCGATCACCCTCTACGTGTCGACCGGCAAGCCGAAGGTCACCGTGCCGGATGTCGCGAACCTCACCCTCAACGATGCGCTCGTCCGCCTGCAGGGCGCGGGACTCACCCCGCAGACCACGCGCCAACCCTCGCCGACGGTGCCGATCGACTCGGTGATCTCGAGTGATCCGCCCGGGGGCGCGAGCGTGCCGAAGGGCTCGGTGGTCAAGCTCGTGATCTCGTCCGGTCCGGCGCCCACCCCGATCCCCAACGTCGTGGGTCAGACCCCGACCGCAGCGACGACCGCACTCGAGGATGCGGGCTTCAACGTGCTCATCCAGAACATCGCGTCGCTCGACGCCCAAGCCGGCAAGGTCGTGAGCCAGAGCCCGGGGGCCGGCACCGCGGCGGCCGCCGGCACCACCGTGACCCTCCAGGTCGGGACCGGCGGCATCACGACGACGACCACGAGCACGACCTGACCCCTCGCGTGGCCGGGCTCGCCGACTGGTACGCGGCCCACGGCCGCCACGACCTCCCCTGGCGCGCCACCCGCGACCCGTGGGCGATCCTCGTGAGCGAGGTCATGCTCCAGCAGACCCAGGTCGCCCGAGTGCTCGACGCGTGGCCCGCGTTCATGGCCGAGTTCCCCGATCCGGGAACGATGGCCGCCGCCCCACCCGGCGCGGTGATCGCGGCGTGGGGCCGCCTCGGCTACCCGCGGCGAGCGCGTCGCCTCCACGACGCCGCCGTCGTGATCGCGCGCGACGGGTGGCCCGAGGACCTGCGCGCCCTGCCCGGGGTCGGCGCGTACACCGCCGGCGCGATCCGCGACCAGGTCCACGACGAGGACGTCCCTGCGGTCGATGTGAACGTGCGGCGGGTGCTCGAACGGCGCGCCGGTCGGCTCCTCACGCCGAAGGAGGCCGACGCCGCGTACCGCCGGACGGGTCGCCCGCTGCGCGGTCGCGACCGGTTCCTCGCCATCATGGACCTCGGCGCCGCCGTGTGTCGCGCCCGTGACCCGCGCTGTGACGGGTGCCCCTTGCGGCGGGGGTGCGCGACCCGCGGGCCGCTCACCGGGGAGGTCCGCGCGCGCCAGGCCCCGTTCGAGGGCTCGTTCCGCCAACGCCGCGGCCGCGTCATGGCGCGGCTGCGGGCGGCCGACGCGGTCGCGGTGGGCGAACTCGACGCCGAGGCACTCGCGAGCCTCGTGGCCGACGGCCTCGCCGTGGTGACGCGCGGACGCGCCGCTCTGCCCTGACCCGATTCAGCCCGCGGCGCGGTCGAGGAAGTTGCGGACGAGCTGGTGGCCGCCCTCGGTGAGGATCGACTCCGGGTGGAACTGCACGCCCTCGACCGGCAGGTCGCGGTGGCGCAGCCCCATGACGGTGCCGTCGGCGACCTCGGCGGTGATCTCGAGGCAGTCGGGCACGGAGTCGCGCCGCACGACCAGCGAGTGGTAGCGGGTCGCCGTGAGCGGCGAGGGCAGCCCGGCGAACACGCCGCGACCCTCGTGGAGGATCTCGGAGGTCTTGCCGTGCATCACCTCGTCGGCCCGCACGACCTCCCCGCCGTAGAGCCGTCCGATGCACTGGTGGCCGAGGCACACCCCGAGCACGGGCACGCCGTTCGCGCCGAAGTGCAGGATCGCATCGTTGGAGAGCC
>JALRDW010000083.1 GCA_023262065.1 Acidimicrobiia bacterium
GGCTGCGTGAGCCAGGTCGGCGAGCAGACCTTCAACATCGCGCGCACCGCGTGGCTCACCGCCGGGCTCCCGCTCGAGGTCGCCGCGACCACCGTCGACGCGCAGTGCGGGTCGTCGCAGCAGGCCACCAACATGGCGACCGCTCTCGTGGCCAGCGGCGTCGTCGACTCGATCATGGCCTGCGGGGTCGAGTCCATGTCCCGACTCCCCCTCGGCGCGGCCGTGCGCGGCGACTTCGGTCGCCCGGTCAGCAAGGCCTACTTCGCCCAGTACGAGTACACGAGCCAGTTCGAGGGCGCGGAGCGCATCGCCGACCGCTGGGGCATCAGCCGTCAGGACTGCGACGAGTTCGGGTTCGCGTCGCAGCAGCGGGCGCAGACCGCGTGGGCCGAGGGTCGGTTCGAGCGCGAGGTCGTGACCATCGAGGCCCCCGACCGCAACGAGGACGGCTCCGCCGCCGACACCAAGCACACGGTGAGCCGTGACGAGGGCCTGCGCGAGACGACGCTCGAGAAGTTGGCCACCCTCAAGCCCGTCGCCCGCGAGGACGGCGTGCACACCGCCGGTTCCTCCTCCCAGATCACCGACGGCGCCGCCGCGGTCATCCTCATGACCGCGAAGCGGGCAGGGGAACTCGGCCTCCGGCCGCGGGCCCGCATCGTCGACCAGTGTCTCGTCGGCGTCGATCCGGTGCTCATGCTCACCGGACCGATCGATGCGACGACCCGGCTCTTCGAGCGCACCGGGCTCTCGATGGCCGACATGGACACGGTCGAGATCAACGAGGCGTTCGCGAGCGTCGTGCTCGCGTGGGCCAAGGAGCACGACCCCGACATGGACCGGGTGAACCCGAACGGCGGTGCGATCGCACTCGGCCACCCGGTCGGGGCCACCGGCGCCCGTCTCATCACCACGGCGCTCCACGAACTCGAGCGCACGGACGGCCGGTTCGGTCTCGTCACGATGTGCTGCGGCGGTGGCCTCGGCACCGGCACGATCATCGAGCGGGTCTGAACCGTGGGCTTCGGCTTCCAGATCCCCGGCCATGAGTTCCCCGGTGCCGAGCCGGCCGACACCTTCGACCGGATCCTCGAACTCGCCACTGCCGCCGAGCGCAGCGGCTGGGCGAGCGTCTGGGTCATGGACCACTTCTGGCAGCTCCCGCCCCTCGGCGGACCGACCCACCCGATCCTCGAGGGCTGGACGCTCCTCGCGGCACTCGCCGCCCGAACCCAGCGGGTGCACCTCGGCACCCTCGTCACCGGGGTCACGTACCGCAACCCGGCGCTCGTCGCGAAGATGGCGACCACCCTCGACGTGATCTCGAAGGGTCGGGCGATCTGTGGACTCGGCGCGGCCTGGTACGACGTGGAGCACGTCGGTCTCGGCTTCGACTACCCGCGCGACGGCGTGCGTCTCGACATGCTCGAGGAGGCCCTGCAGATCTGCCGGGCCATGTTCACCGAGGAGACCCCGTCGTTCGCGGGCGACCACTACCGCATCGAGCAGGCGTACAACCTGCCCCGGCCACTGCGCGGAGACATCCCGATCCTCGTCGGGGGCGGCGGCGAGAAGCGGACGCTCCGCCTCGTCGCGCAGTACGCCGACGCATGCAACGTGCACGGAGATCCCGCGATGATCCGACACAAGATGGCGGTCATCGATCGCCACTGCGCGGACGTGGGGCGCGATCCGGCCGAGGTGCGTCGGACCTGGGGCGGCACGCTGTTCCTCACCGAGACCGCCGAGGAGGCCGCGGGCATCGAGGCCCTGCTCCGCCCGGCGGCCGGCGACGAGTACGACCACACCTTCATCGTCGGGGATGAGGCGACCGTCGTCGACAAGGTGGCCGCGGTCATCGACGCCGGCATCGACGACCTCATCGTGAACATGCCGACGATGCCCCCCGAGACGGTGGAACGCGCCGGGCGCGTGCTCACCGATCGCTTCGGCGCGTGACCGGTCCCCGGTCGGCCCGGGCTGGGTAGCATCGCGCCCGTGACGACCCTCGCTGAGCGCCTCGGGCACGCACCCGACGCGAAGTTGCTCATCATCAACTGCGATGACCTCGGCTCCACGCGCGCGGCGAACGTCGCGATCTACGAGGCGCTGCGCGACGGTCTGGCGACGAGCGCGACCCTCATGGTGCCGTGCCCGTGGTCGCGCGACGCCGCCTCGGGGTACCGCGGTGAGGACATCGGCGTGCACCTCACCCTCACGAGCGAGTGGGAGACCTACCGCTGGGGCCCGATCACCTACGCGCCGAGCCTCCTCGACGGCGACGGCGGGTTCCCGCGCACCCGGGAGGACACCTGGGACCATGCCGACATCGAG
>JALRDW010000119.1 GCA_023262065.1 Acidimicrobiia bacterium
GCTGTTTGAAGGCATTACGCTCGCGGACATCACGACGTCGATGACGATCAATTCGCCGGCGCCGATGATCTTCGCGATGTATCTGGTGGTGGCGGAGAAGCAGGGCGCCGACTGGCGGTCGATCTCGGGGACGCTCCAGAACGACATCCTGAAGGAATTCATCGCGCAGAAGGAGTACATCTTCCCGCCGCGCCCGTCGATGCGGCTCATCACCGACATCTTCGCCTACTGCAAGGAGCACACGCCGCGCTGGAACACCATCTCGATCTCCGGGTACCACATCCGGGAGGCCGGATCGACGGCGGTGCAGGAGATCGCGTTCACGCTCTCGAACGGCATCGCGTACGTGCAGGCCGCGGTGGATGCGGGCCTCGACGTCGATGAGTTCGCGCCTCGGCTCTCGTTCTTCTGGAACGGGCACAACAACTTCTTCGAGGAGGTCGCCAAGTTCCGGGCCGCCCGCCGGATGTGGTACCGGATCATGACCGAGCGCTTCGGCGCGAAGGACGAGCGATCGAAGATGCTGCGGTTCCACACCCAGACCGCGGGCTCGATGCTCACCGCACAGCAGCCCGAGAACAACGTCGTGCGGGTCGCCGTGCAGTCGCTCGCGGCGGTGCTCGGTGGGACGCAGAGCCTCCACACGAACGGGTTCGACGAGGCGCTCGGGTTGCCGACGGAGCGGGCGGCCAAGATCGCCCTCCGCACCCAGCAGATCATCGCCTACGAGGCGGGCGTGACCGAGACCGTCGACCCGCTCGCCGGTTCGTACTTCGTCGAGGCACTCACCGACGATGTCGAGGCCGGGGCCTGGGCCTACATCGAGCGCATCGACGAGATGGGCGGCGCGGTGGCCGCGATCGAGGCCGGCTACATGCAGGATGAGATCGAGCAGGCCGCGTTCGACTGGGCCAAGGCGGTCGACGGGCAGGACAAGGTCATCGTCGGGGTGAACCGGTTCCAGGACCCGGCCCCCACCGAGCCCGAGGTGTTCCCGATCGACCCGGCTCTCGAGCGGCAGCAGGCGGAGCGGGTGCGCGCGGTGCGGGCCCGTCGGGACCAGACGGCGGTCGACGCCGCACTCGCCGACGTCGCGGCGGCGGCTCGGGGGACGCAGAACCTCCTGTACCCGATGAAGGAGGCATTGCGCGCCTACGCCACGCTCGGCGAGGTCAGCGACGTGCTGCGCGGCGAGTTCGGGACGTATCAGCCGGCGCGCTGAACCTCGGCGAGGCGGAGGAACTCGGCGACCCCGATCACCGGGATCCCGTAGTCACGCGCGCGGCGCGCCTTGCCGCTGCTCGACGCCGCGTCCGCGGCGACGAGCAGGTCGCAGGCGCGTCGGGTGACGCTCGGGACGGGCTCGAGCCCGACGGTGCGGGCCAGCGCCTCGAGGTCGGTCCGTCCGATCACCCGACCCGTGTCGTCGGTCGCGCTCCCGGTGAAGCAGACCCGGTGACCGGGCTCGAGCGCCGCAACCTCCGGGAGCCGGGTCACTGCGGGGATGCGCGCGTTCGAGATGTCGAGGAGCTCGGCGAGGCGGTGCAGGGTCGCGTGCTCGAGCTCGGAGACGATGCCGTCCCGGCGGCTCGCCTCGACGAAGGCGTCGAAGTAGCGGTCGTGGAGCTCCGAGACGCTGGTGGCGTCCGCACCTGCGCGGTGGGCGAGGAGCGTCAGGGCCCCGCGCTCGTCGGGGTCGAGGTCGAAATCGTCGAGCATCCAGTCGAGGGTCTCGAGGTACGCACGGTCGAACGAGCCGGCCCGGGCGCGCGCGTCGGCGACGACCCGCGCGAGCACTGCGGCGCCGTCGATCGAGAACGCGTCGCGCCGCAGGGTGCGGAACGAACCCGACAGGTCGCCGGACACCGTCGCGACCTCGACGTCGTCGGGCGCCCGCTCGCGCAACACCCGCAGCAGCTCCGCTGCGGCCCGGGCGTCGGCCAACGCACGGTGGTGATCGTCGAGTCGGATCCCGTGGTCCTGGGTGGCCGTGCTCAGGCGGGACCCGGACAGCTTGAGGGTGCAGATGCCGCGCCCCTCCGCCAGTTCGGCGTCGAGGCGGGTGAACTCGCCCTGGACCATGCGGACGTCGAACGGCAGGTTGTGGGCGACGAGGATGTGGTCGTCGAGCCGGTGCGCGAGGTCGCCGGCGATCTCGGCGAACGTCGGTGCGGCCTCCACCATCGACGCGCTGATGCCGTGGATGTGCTCGGGTCCGACGTCACGGCACGGGTTGATGAGGGTGTCGTACTCGTCGACGGTCTCGAGGGTCGTCGCGTCGAGCACGACCACGGCGATCTCGACCACCCGATCCTGCGCGCCGAGGCCCGTCGTCTCGGTGTCGATGACGGCGAGCCGGGGCATGGCGCGCACGCTACCGGGGTCGGACCCCCGGTCGCCGGGGCCGTTCACCCGGCCTTCGGGTACTGGCGGCCCGTGGTGGGCGGCGGCTGGATCCGGGCCAGGGTCTCGCGCGCCTGCGCGATGCCCTTGCGTCCGATGCGCCGGGTCCTGGCGTCGAGGTGACGGCCGATGCGGCCGCCGTCGAGGAGGTGCAGTTGCGTGGTCACGGGGACATTGGACCCCGGGGGTGTGACATCCATGCCCACTCCGATCGTCGTGGTCGTGGTGCCGATGGCCCACGGCCCTGGCGCAATCGACCTCGGCTCCGCCCGTGGTCGTCTCCCTATCGACAACGCCCCGCGCGGACTGAAGGTTCCCGTCGGGTCCGACGGGGCCGGGGTCGCGGAGCCGGACCGGGCCGTACACTCCGGGTCCCATGCCCCACGCCCATCCGGCTCGCGCCTACCTCGACCACGCCGCCAGCACCCCGCCGCACGCGGACGTGCTCGCGGCGGTCCCGGAGTGGCTGGCCACCCTCGGCGCCAACCCGACCGGGATGCACACGGCGGCCCGGGCGGCGAAGCGGGCCCTCGAGGAGGCCCGGGAGCGGATCGCCACCGTCCTCGGCTGCGAACCGGGCGAGGTGGTGATCACGGGCGGGGGCACGGAGTCGGACAACCTCGCGGTGAAGGGGACCGTGCGCGCGGCGCGGTCCGCCGGCGGGCCGGACGGCGCGGTGGTCGCCGCGATCGAGCACCGGGCGGTCCTCGGGGCCGCCGATCGGGTGGCCCGCGAGGGGTCGGCGGTCGCGCTCGCACCGGCCACCCGGGAGGGGCTCGTCGACCTCGATCGTCTCGCCGACCTGCTCGACGAACGCGTCGCCCTCGTCTCGGTCATGACCGTGAACAACGAGGTCGGGACCCGACAGCCGCTCGCCGAGGTCGCGGCAATCGTGCACGAGCGTGCGCCGCGGGCCCGCCTGCACACGGATGCGGTGCAGGCCTGCACCTGGGTCGACGCCGACGCGTACGCCGCCGCCGACCTCGTCGCGGTGACCGGCCACAAGGTCGGCGGCCTGCGCGGCACCGGGGCGCTCGTCGTGCGCGGGGGCGTGCACCTCCTGCCCGAGATCGAGGGCGGCGGTCAGGAGCGCGACCTGCGCGCCGGGACCCCCGACGTGGTCGGGGCGCTCGCACTCGCGCTCGCCCTCGAGGGGACCGCGGCGGCACGTATCGGCGAGGCCGATCGCATCGGGGCGCTCCGCGACCGACTCCTCGCGGGCCTGCTCGCCGAGATCCCCGACCTCGCGGTGCACGGTGCCGCCGAACGCCGCGTGGCCGGGTTCGCACCGGTCGGTGTCCCCGGGTGCGACTCGGAGTCCCTGCTCGTGCTCCTCGACCTCGCCGGCGTCGACGCGTCCGCCGGCTCCTCCTGTGCGTCGGGTGCGACCGAACCCTCGCACGTGCTCACCGCCATGGGTGTCGACCCCGGGACCGCTGCGGGTGCGCTGCGGCTCACCCTGGGGTGGTCGTCGACGGAGGCCGACGTCGATCGGGTGCTCGACGTGCTCCCCGGGATCGTGCGCCAGTTGCGGGGTGGGGCGTGAGGGTGCTCGTCGCGATGAGCGGGGGCGTCGACTCCTCGGTGGCCGCCGCGATGCTGCGTGACGCGGGCCACGAGGTCACGGGCGTGACCCTCAAGCTGTGGGGCGGGGACTCCGACTCCGGGTGCTGCTCGGTGGCCGACGTCGAGGACGCCCGTCGCGTCGCGCAGCAGCTCGACCTCCCGCACTACGTGTTCAACCTCACCGCGGAGTTCGACGATCGCGTCGTCGACCCCTACGTCGCCGCGTACGCCGCCGGGCGCACCCCGAACCCCTGCGTCGAGTGCAACCGCAGCGTGAAGTGGGGTCTCCTCCTGGAGCGCTGCCGGGCCATGGGTTTCGACGCGCTCGCCACCGGGCACCACGCGCGCGTCGCGCGTGACCACGCCGGTCGGGCCTGGATCACGCGCGGTGCGGATCCGGCGAAGGACCAGTCCTACGTCCTCGCCGTGCTCGGCGGCGCCGCGATCGCCGACACGCTGCTGCCGGTGGGTGACCTCACCAAGGCCGAGGTGCGGGCGCGGGCCGGGGCGCTCGGGCTCCGCACCGCGGCCAAGGCCGAGAGCATGGACGTCTGCTTCATCCGCCGGGACGAGCGGTCCACCTTCCTCCGCACGCGGGTGCCGCCCGCCCCGGGGCCGGTCGTCGGGGTCGACGGCTCGCACCTCGGGGAGCACGACGGCGTGGCCGGGTTCACGATCGGTCAACGGCGCGGCATCGGTGTGGCCGCCGGGGAGCGCCGCTACGTCGTCGACCTGGATGTCTCCACCTCGACGGTGGTCCTCGGCCGGCGGGAGGACCTGCTGCGCGATCGCATCACCCTCGTCGGTCTGACCCCCACCCACGAGCCGATCCCCGACGGCGCGCGCGTCCTCGTGCAGACGAGCGCGCACGGCGAGCCGGTCCCCGGGACGCTCGCGTCTGGGACGGTGCATCTGACCGACCCGCGCCCGCGGGTCGCGCCGGGACAGGTCGTGGCGATCTACGACGGCGA
>JALRDW010000265.1 GCA_023262065.1 Acidimicrobiia bacterium
AGGCCGACAGCGTCAACGCCTCCGGAGCCGTGCGCCAGATCCGGATCGTCTCGTCCACCGGTGCGTTGCGCTACACGATCTGGGACGGGTCCGCTCCCGGGGCGGTCCTGTATTCGACCGCGGGGGGCACGGTGGTGACGATCACCGCACAGGCTGCGACGGGGCGTTGATCCTCCGGGCTTCGGCCCCGGGTGACCCGGAGGGATGACGTTGGCGTCGTTGTGGTCGTCGTTCCTGGTGTCGTTCGGCATCATCTTCGTCGCCGAGCTCGGCGACAAGAGCCAGCTGATGGCGATGGCCTTCGCGGCGCGCTACCGGGCGCTGGTGATCCTGGCGGCGATCACGGCCGCCACCGCGGTCGTCCACCTGGTCAGCGTCGTGATCGGCGCTGCGCTCGGCGTGGCCATCCCGACCCGCCTGATCTCGGTGTCGGCGGGGGTCGCCTTCCTCGGGTTCGCGGTGTGGACCTGGCGGGGCGACTCGCTGGACGACGACGACGAGGCCCGTGCGAGCCGGACCGACCGCTCGGTGTTCTGGACCGTGGCCGGAGCCTTCTTCCTCGCCGAGCTCGGCGACAAGACGATGCTGGCGTCGATGACGCTCGCGGCGCGCAACGGGATCCTCGGCACGTGGGTCGGTGCGACGGCCGGCATGGTGGCCGCGGACGCGATCGCGGTGCTCGTCGGCGCGACCCTCGGTCGACGCCTGCCGGCCCGGGCGATCAGGTTGCTCGCGGCTGGACTGTTCCTCGTGTTCGGTGTGCTGCTCGTCGTCGAGGGCCTGCGCGGCTGATCGGGGCGGCGCCGGCCCTCGCGACGGCGGGCCTCAGCGCTTCCAGAGACCGAGCAGCTGGTGGTACGAGGCGTTGATCTGCACGGGCCTCTGGGTTCCGGGCTTGCCCGCCTCGTTCGGGAGGTTCGGCCCGATGATGTCGCGGATGCTGTCGTTCGCGGCGATGTAGGTGTCGTTGTACCCGAACCACAGTGCGCTCACGGTGTTCGACATGTGCCGGAACAACTTCGTGTACGTCGCCTTGCGGGCGGCGGGGTCGGTCTGGACCCGTCCCTCCTCGAGCAACTGATCGATCACGGGGTCGTTGAGCTTGCCGAAGTTGATCGGGGAACCCGAGCGGAACCAGACGTAGAGCGTGTCGGGATCCGATCCCGGGTAGTTGCGCCACAGGAAGGCATCGGTCTTCCCGGCGAGCGCCAGGTTGATGATCTGCGCCTCGTCGACCGGTGCGGGCAGGTTCACGGTGACGCCGATCTTGCGCGCCTGGCGCTTGATCTCGGCGCCCACGTCCTGGACCCCCGGATCGAAGGTGGTCTGGAGATCGAAGGTGAACTCACCGCCGTTCGCCTTCTTGTAGGCGGCCACCATCTTCTTGGCCTTGGCGACGTTCGACTTCGGGAAGGTCGACTTGCTGGAGTACCCGAGCACCTTCGAGTCCACGACCTCCTCGGCGACCTCACCCTCGCCCTGGTTCGCGAGCACGTTGAGGGTCTCGAGGTCGAGACCCATCGCGAGGGCCCGACGGGCGTTCACGTCGTCGAAGGGCGGGCGCTGGGTGTTGAAGAGCACGTTGTTGATGTCGCGGAACCCCGGCTTGTTCTTGAGCACGTAGGTGTCGGCGAGGCTGCGCGCCGCCTTGGCGTTGCGACCCGCCCCGAAGAAGGTGATGTCGAACTGGCCGCCCTGGAGGCCGTTGATCCGCTGGGTGGTGTTGCCCTGGACCTTGAAGGTGATCTTGTTGAGCCGCGGGAACCCCTTGCGCCAGTAGTCCGGGTTCCGTACGACGGTCACGTCACCGGTCGACGGGTCGTAGGTCTCGAGGGTGAACGGGCCGCTCCCGATCATCTCGGTCGCGCAGGTCGCGTCGTTGCTCAACTGGGCCGGCGCGGCGATCCCGGTCCGTCCCGCCGAGAACAGGTAGGCCGGGAAGGCGGGCCAGGGCTGCTTGATCGTCACCACGACGGTCGAGGGGTCGGGGGTGGCGACGTCGCTCACGGGTGCCCAGAGGAACTGGAGCAGCAGGCCCTTGCGCCAGGCCTCGATGTTCGCCTTCACGGCCGCGGCGTCCACCGGGGTGCCGTCGTGGAAGCGGATGCCGTCCCGCAACCCGATGGTCCACTGGTCGAAGGTCGCGTTCGGGGTCACCGACCTCGCGAGGTACGGGACGTACTCGCCCTCGGCGTTCGGCACCGTGAGCGTGTCGTACATCGACTGGGCGACCATGATCCCGGAGGCGCTCATCTGGGCCCGCGGCAGACAGAACGAGGTGGTCTTCCCCGGGATCGAGTACACGATCGCGCCCCCGCGCTTGGGCTTCGGCGCAGCGGCCGCGGGCAGGGCGGCGGCCCCGATCGATGCGGCGGCGAGGATCGTGGCGGCCGCGGTGGCCAGCGTGCGGTGACGGCGGATCGAGGTCATGGTTCCCCCAGGGTCGTGCGGCGGACGGTCAGTCTGGCCGATGGCGGTGGTCACGCGGATTCAGGGCATGCGGGCGACGGTGTCGATGGCGGCCGCGAGCTCGGCGTGGCCCCGCTCCTGCGAGAAGTGCCCGGCCCCCTCGACGGTGCCGTGCTCGCAGCGCGCCGCACCGGGTACGTGCTCGATGAAATACCGCTGACCGTGACCGGTGATCGGGTCGGGCGTGCCGTAGCGGGTGGCGAAGGGCTTGTCCCAGGTGTCGAGCACCTCCCACGCGGCGAGCATGATGCGGGCGGCCTCGTGCTCGGCCGAGGTCGGGACGAGCGACGGGAAGACGAGTGCGCCCATCTGGTGCGTGCGGTCGGGGAACGGCGCGTCGTATGCCGCCTGTTCCGCCGCCGAGAGGTGCCCCGGCATCGTGGCGGCGACCATCGCCCCGCAGTCGAGGTAGTCGAGGCTCGCGACGTAGGACTGCCACTGGGCGAACGCGCCGGTCTGCTCCTTGAACTTCCGGGCGAGGATGCCGTTGCCGATCACGATGGCTCGTACGGCGTCGGCCCGCTGCGTCGCCACGGCGAGGCCGACGAGGCTGCCCCAGTCCTGACCGAAGAACACTGCGCCCGGCGGCACGACGGCGTCCCACCACGCGCCGATCCAGGCCACGTGCGCGGCGTAGGTGTAGGCGCTGCGGGCGCACGGCTGGTCCGAGCGACCGAACCCGACCTGATCCGGCACGAGGACCCGGTACCCGAGGTCGACGAGGTCGCGGATCATGTGCCGGTAGAGGTATCCCCAGGTCGGCTCCCCGTGCAGCATGACGACCGGCGTCGCGTCACGAGGGCCCTCGTCGATGTAGGCGATCGAGATCGTGTCGACCTCGGGGACGGTCGGGCCGGCCGGTACCAGCACCTCGCGGCGTCCGTACGGCCAGTCGGGGAGTCCGGCGAAGCGGTCGTCGGGTGCCCGGACGACTGCGGGCGAACTATTGGCAGTCACGGTGACGAGAGTATCCGCGGCCCGTCGATCCCGCCAAGGCCTCGCGTAACGTGACCGCTCCGGAGTCCGGCGACGAAAGTGACCCCCGTGCTGCGCAGCGTTCGAGCCCACCTCACCCCGGTCCTCCTGGCGACCGCCCTCGCGACCACCGGTCTCGTCGGTGCGGTCGCGCCGCCGGCGTCGGCGGCCGGGTCCGCCGACTGCCGGGTGCCGTCGGACTGGCGTGCGGTCCGGGCGACCGAGGTGGAGGGGTCCGCGTACCGACGCACCATGACCTCGTTCGACGGGACGCGCATCAACCTCAACTGGTTCCCGAACCCGGATGCGTCGGCGTCCGCACGGATGCCGACGATCCTCATGGGGCCCGGGTGGGGGCAGGCCGGGGACACCACCATCGACGCCACGGGTGTGCTCGGGTCCCCGCTCAGCATCGGCGCGCTCTGGGATTCCGGCTACAACGTGCTCACCTGGGACCCGCGTGGCTTCGGGCGGTCCGGCGGTCGGGCCACCGTCGACTCGGCGCAGTTCGAGGGACGTGACGTGCGACGGATGATCTCCTGGGTCGCCCGGCAGTCCGGTGTCGCCGTCGACCGGGCCGGCGATCCCCGTCTCGGCATGGTGGGCGGCTCCTACGGCGGCGGCATCCAGTTCGTGACCGCAGCGACCGACTGTCGCGTGGATGCCATCGCGCCGATCATCGCCTGGAACTCGCTCGTCACCAGCCTCGGCAAGGCCCGGACCCCCAAGGCGGGTTGGAGCGCGATCCTCATGGCTGCGTCCGCGGGTGGCCGGGTCGATCCGCGCGTCACGGCGGCGAACGACGACCAACTCGAGACCGGCCGGGTGAGCGAGGCGTCGCTGCGGTTCTTCGCGAGTCGGGGTCCGGGACCGCTGCTGCGTCGCATCGCACAGCCCACGCTCATCATCCAGGGCACCGTGGACGACCTGTTCACGCCGACCGAGGCGGTGCGCAACTACGAGATCCTCCGGGAGAACGGGACCACGGTGTCGATGGCCTGGTACTGCGGCGGACACGGCACCTGCCTCACCGATCCGGGGTCGATCGATCCCGGCGGGCTCTCGGTCGCGTGGATGGACCGGTACGTGAAGGGCGAGCGATCCGCTCCGGTGCTGCGGGGCTTCGAGTTCGTGGACCAGGACGGTCGGGTGCTCACCGCGAAGGCCTACCCGCCGAAGGCCGGACCGCGGGTCACCGCCCGGGGCTCGGGCACCCTCGAGCTGCAGCAGGCCGGTGGGTCCGGACCGCCGGCGGTGCGACCGTCGGGCACCGGGGTGAACGCGGTCGTCGACGGCCTCGCCTGGCGGATCACCCCCGGGCCGGCGGCCAACGCGCTGAACGTGCCGATCAGGTTCGCCGCGGACACGGTCGTGGTCGGCGCGCCACGCCTCACGCTCGCCTACACGGGCACCGCCGCACCGACGGGGGAGTGCACCCGCCTCGAGCGCGTCTTCGCCCAACTCCTCGACACCCGGACCGGCATCGTGGTCGGCAACCAGATCACGCCGATCCCGATCCGCCTCGACGGGAGGCCGCGCTCGGTCTCGGTGCCCCTCGAGACCGTGGGGTACTCGGCGACGGTGGACTCCCGACTGTCGCTCCAGATCGTCGCGAACTCGAACGCGTACGCCGAGCCCTGCTTCGGTGGCACCCTGAAGGTCGGGAGGGTGTCGATCTCGCTGCCGACCGCCGTCGGCATGCGCACGGTCACGGCCGACTGACGATCCGGCGACGTCCCGACACGCGGGAGCGGCCCGGTCACCGAGGTGACCGGGCCGCTCGTCGTGCGGGACGCTGGACCTAGAGGAGCGGGTCCGGCTCGAGCTGGTAGGTCGAGGACCCGAACGCGAGGATCAGCGCGAAGATGAAGTTGAAGAACACGAGACCGAGTCCGAAGCCGATGCCGTGGCCGAAGGCCTTCGACAGGTCGAACAGGGTGATGATGAAGAGGATCGCCGCAGCGATCCCGATCAGGCCACCGACGATCTGGAGCCCGGAGGCCGCGTCGGACAGCGAGCTCCCCAGGATGAGGCCGAGTGAGATGATCACGGCCCACCACATCGGGCGCTTGATGATCTTCATGAGCACGAAGACGTTCAGGAACGGGATGATGGACGTCCAGCCCTTCTGACCGGCCTTCGTGAAGATCTTCCAGTGCGCGATGACGAAGATGACGTAGAACGCGATGGCGATGATCGCGGCAACACTCATGGGTTCCCCCTCTGCGGCCCGGGGCCGGGCCGGCGGGGAGAGATGTTGCCAGTGTTGCTGATGTGAGTGGTGGATACCGGCTCGAACGGGCCGGAAGCGCCCGGATCAGGCGGACTCCGCCGGGTCGGGATCCGGGTCCGGGCTCGGGTCGAGCCACCGGACAGTCCAGGGCAGGAGCACGGCGAGGCCGCAGATACCGGCGAACACGACGGTCGCCCCGATCACCCGGTGGTCGTCGAGGATCACGACCGTCAGCCCACCCCCCACGATGAGCGCGGTGCCGGTGAGCGCTGCGATGGCGCGCCCGAGTCGCTGCTCGTTGAGCGCGCCGGCGGCCGCGGCGGCCCGGCCCCGCACCCGGTCCAGGGCGCGCTCGGCCCACGCGAACTCGGTGGCCAGGATGAGCAGGCCGATGACGCTCACGAGGATGCCGGGCCCGGGGAGCACGAGCATCGCGAGACCCGCC
>JALRDW010000155.1 GCA_023262065.1 Acidimicrobiia bacterium
GAGGCCACCGACGGTGCGGCAGTCGGCCTCTCGGTCGGCGCGTCGTGGTGGCCCGTCCAGGCCCCCGGCACCATCCCGGGCATCAGCACCATCGGTCTCGCCGGTGGAGTCCTGAGCACGCTGCAGGACGCCGACGGCGCGGACAACGTTGCGGGCAACGCGGACGACAACCCGTTCGGGCAGTTCCGCAGCGTCCTCGGCACGGGCGCCAGCGGCGTCCAGTTCCTCCTCTAGGGAACGCCGAGCGACACAACAGCACGACGGCGTGTGGGCCCATCCCCTCGGGGATGGGCCCACACCCGCGTCTGCGCTCGGTCGGTGTCGCGCGGATCGCCGTGAGGCACGACCGCCACACCGGCCACGTCGGGTGGCGGTCCCCACAGGATTGATGGTTCCCCTCGCCCACGGGCGGTGGTACTTTTCGGATCTGACCACCACGATGAGTGGTATCCACTCGGGGGGATCCATGCGCATCCGTCGTCCCATCGCCGGCGCCGTCGCCGGCCTCATCGCCGCCGCCGGCCTCGCCCTCGCCGCGGCCCCCGCCCCGGCCGCGGCGCCGAGTCCGGCCGTCCCGTACCCGCAGGCCGGCATGGCGGACAAGGGCGCGTGCTTCGGTCTCGCCGTCGGCCTCGCCCGCAACTCGGCCGGCACCGCCGGGCTCACGCTCACGAACCAGGCGGTGAGCATCGCGGTGAAGGGTGTGCCCTCGAGCACGGCGCAGGCCGCCGAGGGCTCGGTCGGGTCCTGCCTGCTCTCCGAGGCGCTCGGCGTCGCCTCCACGGCGCCCGAGGTCCTCAAGTTCTCGGCCAAGATCTCCTCGCCGAGCGTCGACTGCGCGCTCAACGACGAGGACCCGGACGAGCGGCCCTGGATCGGCAAGGTCATGTGGACGCTCGACGCGAACGACGACGGGCTCGCCGACTCCAAGATCCTCGGGTACGTGCGCATCGTCGGCACCGACACCGAGGACAACGAGTTCGCCTGGGTGACCGGCATCGTGACCAAGGGCGACGCGGCCGGTGCGACCCTCGGCGGCAACGTGTTCTTCGCCCCGGTGTTCAAGTACAACTTCGCAGCCGGGTACTACGAGGACCCCGACCGCGGCACCTGGACCCAGGCCACCCCGCTCGGACCGGACCCCGACGCGTTCACCATCGCGCCCAAGTACGGCTACTCCGACCTGTACGCCTACTACTACGGCAACTGCGGTGGGTTCGGAGAGATCCTCGGCACCCCGAACGTGCGTGACCTCGCCTTCGGCGCCGGCCTCCCGAGCCCGCTCGGCAACGTGTCGGCGGGCTGGCACTTCCTGATCTGACCCACCGCGGCGGTCCGCCGCGCCCGACCGCAGGCCGAGGCCCGCGTCCTCCGGGGCGCGGGCCTCTGGCATCATGGGCACCGCATGGCCGATCCCACCGACACCCCGAACGACACCCCGACGGGAGGGTCCGACGCGCCCGCCGGGCGACCGTGGTGGCGCGGGCCCGGCGGTGTGGCGGCGGTGCTCGGCGCCGTCGTCCTGCTCGTGGCCGGGGTCCTCCTCGCGCTCGGCGCGGCGGACGGCGACGAGGGTGCCGGCGGCACGGCGACCTCGACCACCCGGCGCGGCGGTGCGGGTGGACCGGACGGGCCCGGGCCCTCCGGGGCGTCCGGGGGCTCCGGGCCGAGCGGTCGCACCGGGACCGGCGGCGGGAGGGGCGGCCGGGGGAGCACGACGACCACCACCACCCCGCCGGCCACGGTCGAGACCACCCCGGACGTGGAGGCCGATCTGGCCCGCATCCGGGTGGCGATCACGCCCGGGACCTGCCTCTGGAACGCCGACACCCTCGACCTGACGGCCCGGGGCACGATCCGCAACGACAACCCGGTCGACGCCGTGGTCTCGATCGACGTGACCTTCCTCGACGCCACCGGGGCCGAGATCGACTTCGCCTCCGAGCTCGCGATCCTGAACCCGGGCGAGCAGGCGCCCTGGGACGTCCTCGGGGCCTCGATCGACCCGCCGAACGGCGGGCTGCGCTGCGAGGTCGCCCTCTCCTAGCCCCGCCGGCTGGGATCGCCGGACCCGGCGGGGTCGGGCCGGCGTCAAGGACCCTCCCGCCCGCCCCCGTGCTGGGCGGCGGATTTCCTCCGGCGGGGGGCCGGGTGTAGTGTTGCGCCCCTTGCCCGAGCACGTGGGC
The DNA here is from genome assembly GCA_023262065.1 of Acidimicrobiia bacterium. Lineage (GTDB taxonomy): Bacteria > Actinomycetota > Acidimicrobiia > IMCC26256 > IMCC26256 > IMCC26256. The sequence continues at coordinate 2,187 of JALRDW010000155.1, forward strand.
GGGTCCCGAGGACCCGCGCGCCCGAACCAGGTGGTACTCCCGTAGCGAAGCCCAAGGACGACACGATCCTCGTGGAGGGCACGGTCGTCGAGCCCCTCCCGAACGCGATGTTCCGAGTGGAGCTCGAGAACGGCCACAAGGTGCTCGCGCACATCTCCGGGAAGATGCGCATGCACTACATCCGCATCCTCCCCGGCGACAAGGTGCAGGTCGAACTCACGCCGTACGACCTGAGCCGCGGGCGCATCACGTACCGCTACAAGTAGCCACCACCCCCACTCGAAGCGACGAACCAGGAACCACGGTGAAGGTCCGACCCTCCGTCAAGAAGATCTGTGAGAAGTGCAAGGTGATCCGCCGCCACGGTGCGGTGCGGGTCATCTGCGAGAACCCCCGGCACAAGCAGCGCCAGGGCTGAGAGGAACCCCGAGCACATGGCCCGTATCGCAGGCGTCGACGTCCCCCGCGAGAAGCGACTCGTCATCTCCCTGACCTACATCTTCGGCATCGGCCGTTCGACCGCGGAGGCGATCTGCGCCGCGACCGACCTGTCGCCGGACACGCGCACCCGCGACCTCACCGAGGACGAGGTCTCCCGCCTGCGCGCCTACATCGAGGCGAACCTCCAGGTCGAGGGTGACCTGCGTCGCGAGGTCGCCGGGCACATCAAGCGCAAGATGGAGATCGGCACCTACCAGGGCATCCGCCACCGTCGCGGCCTGCCGGTCCGCGGGCAGCGCACCCGCACGAACGCCCGCACCCGCAAGGGCCCGAAGAAGACCGTGGCGGGCAAGAAGAAGGTCCGCAAGTAACGCGGGGCGCGCCGCGCCCCCCGTACCGATCACCTCCCAGGAGTCACGCACCACATGGCCAAGCCCGCATCCGGCGGACGTCGTCCCCGGCGCCGAGAGCGCAAGAACATCACGCACGGCGTCGCGCACATCAAGTCGTCGTTCAACAACACGATCATCACGATCACCGACCAGCAGGGGAACACCATCTCCTGGGCCTCGTCGGGCAACGTCGGATTCAAGGGCTCGCGCAAGAGCACCCCGTTCGCGGCCCAGCTCGCAGCCGAGACCGCGGCCCGTCGGGCCATGGAGCACGGCGTGCGCCGGGTCGACGTCATGGTGAAGGGTCCCGGCTCCGGCCGCGAGACCGCGATCCGTTCCATCCAGAACACCGGGATCGAGGTGCTCGGCATCAAGGACGTCACGCCGATCCCGTTCAACGGTTGCCGCCCGCCCAAGCGGCGGAGGGTCTGAGTCATGGCGCGTTACACCGGAGCCGTCTGCCGCCTGTGCCGGCGCGAGCGCATGAAGCTCTTCCTCAAGGGCGCGAAGTGCGACACCATGAAGTGCCAGATCGAGCGGCACCCGTACCCGCCGGGCCTCCACGGTCGCGGGCGCGTGCGTGACTCGGAGTACCTCTTCCAGCTGCGCGAGAAGCAGAAGGCCCGCCGCATCTACGGCGTGCTCGAGAAGCAGTTCCGCAACCTCTACGCGGAGGCCGCGCGCCAGAAGGGCATCACCGGCGAGAACCTGCTCCGCATGCTCGAGCAGCGCCTGGACAACGTCGTGTTCCGGGCGAACTTCGGGGCCAGCCGCAACCAGGCCCGGCAGTTCGTGCGCCACGGCCACGTGACGGTGAACGGCAAGAAGGTCACGATCCCGTCGTACCAGCTGCGCAAGGGCGACGTCGTCGGCCTCTCGGCCAAGGCGAAGTCCATGATCGTGGTGCGCCACAACCTCGACACCATCGACCGGGCCGTGCCGATGTGGCTCGAGGTCTCGGCCGCCGACCACACCGCCACGGTGCGCGACCTGCCGCTGCGCGAGCAGATCGACGTCCCGGTGCGCGAGCAGCTCATCGTCGAGCTCTACTCCAAGTAATCCCACTCCCCGCTGTCGAACATCTGCGAACGAGGCACATCCATGCTCATCATCCAGCGTCCTGAGATCGAGGCCGACGAGCCCCAGGGGAACGTCCAGCGCTTCACCATCTCGCCGCTCGAGCCCGGCTTCGGCCACACCATCGGCAACACGCTGCGGCGCGTGCTCCTCTCCTCGATCCCCGGGGCGGCCGTCACCCAGGTGCGCTTCGACGACGCGCTCCACGAGTTCGGCACCATCAAGGGGGTCAAGGAGGACGTCACCGACATCATCCTCAACCTCAAGGATCTCGTGCTGACCTGCGCGTCGGAGGAGCCGGTCACCCTGCGTCTCGACGTCACCGGCCCGGCCGAGATCACCGGGGCCAGCATCCAGACCACCGCCGACGTCGAGATCCTCTCCCCGGACCTCCACATCGCGAGCGTGAACGGCAAGGGCCGTCTCGCCCTCGACATCACGGTCGAGCAGGGCCGGGGGTACGCCTCGGCCGACAAGACCAAGAAGGCGGGAGCGCCGATCGGCGTGATCCCGGTCGACGCGATCTTCGCCCCGGTGCGCCGGGTGTCGTTCTCGATCGAGCCGACCCGGGTCGAGCAGGCCACGAACTACGACAAGTTGGCGCTCGAGATCGAGACCGACGGCTCCATCACGCCGCGCGACGCGCTGGCCTCGGCCGGTGCGACCCTCGGCGAACTGGTGGCCCTCGTCGCCGACCTCTCGAACGAGGCGCCGAGCCTCGTGCTGGGTGAGCCGAAGACCGAGTCGACCCACGCGCCCGACCTCGACCTCCCGATCGAGGACCTCGACCTGTCGGAGCGGCCGCGCAACTGCCTCAAGCGGGCTCGCGTCGACACCATCGGCCAGCTCGTCATGAAGACCGAGGACGACCTCCTCGCCATCACGAACTTCGGCCAGAAGTCGCTCGACGAGGTCCTCGTCAAGCTCGACGAGCGCGGTCTCGCGCTGCGGATCAAGGACTGATCGGATGCCCGCCCCGAAGAAGGGCCCGCGCTTCGGCGGGAGCCCGACCCACCAGAAGCACATGATGGCGAACCTCGCCGCCTCCCTGTTCGAGGCCGGTGCGATCACCACCACCCTGCCCAAGGCCAAGGCGCTCCGGCCCTACGCCGAGAAGCTCATCACCAAGGCCAAGAAGGGTGGCGTGCACCGCCAGCGGCTCGTGGTCGCCACGATCCACGACCAGACGGTCACCTCGCGCCTGTTCAACGACATCGCGCCGCGCTACGCCGACCGCAACGGTGGCTACACCCGCATCACCAAGCTCGGCCCGCGTCCCGGCGACAACGCGCCCATGGCGCGCATCGAGCTGGTCTGACCAGCCACGGCCTTCGGCCGCACCGATGACCCTGTTCGACGTCCCCGCCGCCGGTTCCGGCGGCGGAGTCGCGTCCGGGGGCGCGCCCGGTCCGTCGCCCGTCCGCATGACCGTCGCCTACGACGGCACCGCGTTCCACGGGTTCGCGCGCCAGCGCGACCAGCGCACGGTGGCCGGCGTCATCGAGGCCGCGCTGGCCAAGGTGCTGCGCACCGAGGTCGATCTCGCGTGCGCGGGCCGCACCGACGCGGGGGTGCACGCGTGGGGCCAGGTCGTCTCGTTCGTCGCGCCACCGGGGGCGGACCCCGACACGCTGCGCGACCGGCTCAACCGGATGCTCGGTCCCGAGGTGGTGGTGCGCGAGGCCCGCTTCGCCGCCCCCGGCTTCGACGCCCGCCACTCGGCTCGGGCTCGCACCTACCGCTACACCGTGCTCAACCGGCGCGAGCCCGATCCGTTCATGGCCCGCACCGCCTGGTGGGTCCCGGATCCGATCGACCTCCACGCGCTCGAACTCGCGGCCGATCCGTTCATCGGTGAGCACGACTTCGCAGCGTTCTGCCGCCGGGGACCGGCCGGCTCCACCACGGTGCGGCGCATCCTGGCCTCGGAGTGGCACGACCTCGGCGACGGCGTGCTCCGGTACGAGGTGCGGGCCACCGCGTTCTGCTGGCAGATGGTGCGGGCGCTCGTCGGTACCCAGGTCGAGGCCGGCCTCGGCCGGCGGCGCCCGGGTGCCATGCTCTCCATCCTGCGCAGTGGCGACCGCGCCGCGGCCGGGGCGCTCGCCCCGCCCCACGGCCTGTGCCTCTGGCACGTGGCCTACGACGACGAGGAGCACCGATGACCGCACGCACCGCACGGTTCGGGGCGGTGGTCGCGCTCGCCCTCGTGCTCGCCGCCTGCGGGGGTGGCTCCTCCGAACCCGCGACCTCGGCCGAGGGCACCGCGCTGCTGCGGGCGGCCGAGCGGGCCGGCGCGGCGAGCGACGCGGTGTCCTTCCGGCAGCGGACGGTCGCGGCCGGCCGGGCCGACGAGGAGTTCGTGCGCCGGGGCGACGACTCGCTCGTCGCCACCGAGTACGACGACGGCGGTCGCAACGAGGTGCGGCGCGTCGACGGGGTCGTCTACGTGCGGTCCGACCTCCGGCTCGCCACGGGGCAGCGCGCCCCGTGGATCCGGCTCGAGCCCGACGCGGACCTCGGGCTGTGGCTCGGTGTCCTCGGTGACGACCTGCTCGCACCGACGCCGCGGGAGGTGAGCGAGCTGCTCGCCGCCGGTGTCGATCGGGTGACGGCCCTGCGGCGCCGCGGGCCCGGCGTGCGCCGCCTCGCCGTCGTGCCCGAGGAGGTCGCGGACGGCGAGCGTCCGACCTCGATCCTCATCCGGCGGGACGAGCCGGCATTCTCCGGTCGGTCGGCCGGGGTCTTCGCGGGCGACGAACAGGTCGCGCGCCGCACCTACACCGCGCTGCGCTGGGGCG
>JALRDW010000156.1 GCA_023262065.1 Acidimicrobiia bacterium
GCACTGGTGTATCGGTGCCGGCCGAGCAATACTTCGACGTACCCGTCCGCTCAGGAGGATCCGCGTTGAAGCTCGACCAAGCCGTGGTTGCTTGCGGCGTAGCGATGACCGCGTGGCTTGCCGCGCCCGTCATGGCATACGCGCAGTCGTATCCGACCAAACCCATCCGCATCGTCGTGCCGTGGACCGCCGGCGGCACCGCCGAGAGGAGCGCTCGTGTGTAGGGATGTGAAGGGCTTTTGAAAAGGTCTGCCGCAGGTGCCGTCTCCACTACCTTGCCGAGATACATCACAGCAATCCGATCGCAGAGGTGTTCAACCACTCCAAGGTTGTGGGCAATGAAGAGATATGAGAGGCCGAGCTCTTTCTGAAGTTCGGCGAGTAGGTTCAGCACCTGCGCCTGAATTGATACGTCTAGCGCTGAAACCGGCTCATCCAAGACGATGAGCCTTGGGTTGAGCACAAGTGCACGAGCGATCCCTACGCGCTGGCGCTGGCCACCAGAGAACTCGTGCGGGAACCGGCTGGCGTGTTCCGGGTTCAGGCCGACGAGCTCCATGAGCTGGCGTACGCGTTCCGCGCCACCGTCCCGATACCTCCCGTAGATGCGCAACGGCTCGCCGATCGTCGATTGCACGGTGAGTCGGGGGTTGAGCGACGCGTACGGATCCTGGAACACCATCTGCAGCCGGGCGCGCAATGCGTGCAGCGAACTGCCCGATGCTGCGGTGACGTCCTGACCCTCGAAGCGGATGGACCCCGACGTCGGGTCGATGAGGCGGGTGACCATCCGCCCCGTCGTCGACTTCCCGCATCCCGATTCACCCACGAGTCCGAGCGTCTCGCCGGCCCGGACCGAGAACGAGACCCCGGATACCGCCTGCACCGCGCCGGTGCGGCGGCGCATGAACCCGGACCGGATCGGGAACTCCTTCACCAGGTCACGCACCTCGAGGATCGGCTCGTTCATGAGCCGGCACCGAGGAGTGACGTGGCCTCGTCGGGGAACCGACAGGCCGACCGGTGACCGGGCGCGACCTCCACGAGGTCCAGGCGCTCCACCGAGCACTCGGGACGCACGATCGGGCACCGTGGATGGAACGCGCAACCCGAGGGCACGAACACGAGGGACGGCGGCTGACCCTCGATGCGGAACAGGCGCGAGCGGGCGTCGGTCCGCCGATCGAGTCGGGGCAGGGACGCGAGGAGCCCGGCGGTGTACGCGTGGCGCGGCGTGGCGAACAGGTCGTCGACTGCGGCGATCTCGACCTGCCGGCCCGCGTACATCACACCGACGCGATCGGCGGTCCCGGCGACGACGCCGAGGTCATGGGTGATGAGCATCACTGCGGTGTCCGTGCGCTCCTGCACGCGCCGGACGACGTCGAGGACCTGGGCCTGGATGGTCACGTCCAACGCGGTGGTCGGCTCGTCGGCGATGAGCACGGCGGGATCGTTCGCGAGTGCCATCGCGATCATCGCCCGTTGGCGCATCCCGCCCGAGTACTCGTGCGGGTACTGGTCGGCCCGCGCGGCAGGATCGGGGATGCCGACCGTGTCGAGCAGTTCGACCACCCGCCCTCGGACGCCCTCTCGATCGCTCGCACCGTGCACCCGCATCGCCTCGGCGATCTGGGCCCCGACCCGCTGCACCGGGTTCAGCGCCGCGAGCGCGTCCTGGAAGATCATGGCGATCCCGGCACCCCGGATCGGCCGCAACTGGGCCTCGGGGAGCCCCAGCAGTTCGGTGCCCCGGAACCGGATCGACCCGGAGACCCTCGCCGACCTCGGCAGGAGTCCCATGATCGCAAGGGACGACACACTCTTGCCGGAGCCCGACTCCCCCACGATGCCGAGCGTCTCGCCCCGGTGCAGGTCGAACGAGATGCCGTCGACCGCCTTCACGACGCCGTCGTGGGTCGGGAAGTGGACCACGAGGTCGCGCACCTCGAGGACGGGCGGAGGTCTCATGCGTGGGTGCTCTGCGGGTCGAGGGCGTCCCGGAGTCCGTCGCCGAGGAAGTTCACCGCGAGCACGGTGATGAAGATCATGAGGCCCGGGAAGTAGATGAGGTAGGCCTGCGGCGTGCCGACGTACCCGCTCGCGTTGTCGAGCAGGGAGCCCCAGGACGTCGCGGGCGGCTGCACGCCGAAGCCGAGGAACGACAACGCCGACTCGGTGAGGATGGCTCCGGCGACTGCGAGCGTGGCCCCGACGAGGATCGGGCCGATGCAGTTCGGGATGATGTGCCGGAACACGACCCGGGTCGGTCCCGCCCCGATCGACCGGGCCGCCTCGACGAACTCCCGCTCCCGCAGTGCGAGCACCTGACCCCGCACGACACGGGCCTCCCCCATCCAGAACAGTGCGGCGAGGGAGAGCGCGATCACCACCTGCGTGCTGCCGAGACCCTTGATGGCGATCGCCAGCACCACGAGCTGCGGGATGACGAGGAACAGGTCCGTGAGCCGCATGAGGCCCTGGTCGGCCCACCGTCCGAAGTACCCCGAGATCGCACCGACCACCGTCCCGACGATCGTGCTGAGCAGCGCGACCACGAATCCGATCCGCAGGGACGTCTGGCCGGCGTAGAGGATCTCGGTCAGCACGTCGCGGCCGAGCTCGTCGGTCCCCATCCAGTGCTGACCGTTCGGCCCGACCGGGCCGAGGACCAAGTTCTGCTGGTTCTTCGGATACGGGGCGAACAACGGTGCCCCGAAGCACGCGATCGCGAGGGCGAGGAGGATGACCGTCGAGGCGACGGCCAGGCGGTGCCGCAGGAAGCGGGCCCGGAACAACTGCCACTGCGACCGAGCGGCCGGGCCGTCCGCACCGACCGACCCGAGTTCGGGCGCGATGGGGAGCCGTGGGCTCCCCCCCGGCAGACCCAGGCTCTCGATCGACTGCGCCTCCTCCCTCCCCTGGTCGCTCACGTGATCCGGACCCTCGGATCGAGCCAGCCGTAGGCGAGGTCGGCGATGAGGTTGAACAACAGCACGAAGAACGCGGCGACGACGGTCCACGCCGTGAGCATCGTCGCGTCTCCCCGATCGAGCGCGCTGACGAAGATTCGACCCATGCCGGGGATCGAGAAGATCTGCTCGGTGATGACGAGACCGCCGAAGAGCAGGCCGATGTCGAGCGCCATCACCGTGACCACCGGGATCATGGCGTTCCGCAACGCGTGGTGCAGGATGACCTGGCGCCGCGGCACCCCCTTGGCCCGCGCGGTCCGCACGTAATCGGCGTTCAGGGTGTCCAACATCGACGCGCGTTGGTACCGGCTCCACCCGGCGATGTTCTGCACCGTGAGGACGAGCACGGGCAGGAACAGGTGACGCAGGTAGTCGAGGTTGAACCCGGTGACGCCGTCGGAGTGCAGCGCGCCCGAGAAGGTGTAGAACCACGGCGCGGTCCCGAACCAGCCGGGGAGGGTGAACACGAAGAACTGGATCGCGATGAACGCGAACCAGAACGGCGGGATCGAGATACCCATGAACGAGAACGTCGTGAGGACGTAGTCGCCCACCGAGTATTGACGCACGGCGCTGTAGACGCCGATGATGAGGGCTGCGATCACCGACACCGCCACCCCCCAGACCAGCAACTGGATGGTGAGCCACATGCCGGATCGCAGCTTCGCGGCGATGGGTTCCCGGGACACCTCGGTCTCGCCCAGGTCTCCCTGCACGAAGTTGCCGAGCCACCGCCCGTACTGGACCACCAGCGGCTTGTCGAGCCCGAGTCGCCGCTCCTCGGCGACGCGCACCTTCGGATCCCTCGCCTGAGCCAATCGCGCGGTCGGATCGAAGGCGATCCGGGTCCCCACGAACGCCACGATCGACGCGAGGAACAGCACGACGATGGAGTAGATGACGCGGCGGCCGAGGAACTGGATCACGTGGTGTCTCCCCCCGGCGATACGGGATGGGCCCACCCCCGAGGGGGTGAGCCCATCCCGTATCACACCGAGGTCCGGGCGGTTCAGCCCTTCAGGGTCCAGTAGTTCATCTGGGAGAACGGGCCCATCACCGCGTTGTCCTTCACCTTGCCCTTGATCGTGTTCTTGTAGAGCAGGATGTTCGGGAGCGGGTCGAGCGGGATCGAGGTCACGCTCGCGCCGATGAGCAGGTCCGCCTGCTTCGAGAGCTCGGCCCGTTTCGCGGCGTCCGCCTCGATGTCGACCTGCTCGAGGATCGGGTCGAGTCCCTCGACGCGGGTCCCGGTCCAGTTCTGACCCGAGTTGTCGTTGGCCTCCGACGGGATGTTGGTCGAGCAGAAGATCACGCACAGTCCCGGGTCCGGGGTGGTCGCGACCTGGGCGTACAGCGCCATCTGGTAGTTCCCCGACGGCAGCTGCTCCCCGAAGAGGTCACCCGCCTCGACCACCTGGATCCGCATCTGGAACCCGGCGTCCTTGAACGCGGCCTGGAGGATCTGCGCGGTGAGCGCCCGACGCTGGTTGCCCACCGTGGTCTTGAACGTGAAGGAGGCCTTCTTCCCGTCCTTCGTCCAGTAGCCGCCGGACTTCTTGTACCCGGCGCCCGTCATGAGGGCCTTCACCTGCTTGAGGTCCTTCGTGTACCCGCTGAATCCGGCCGGGTCCGCGTAGTCGGCGACGATCGGCGGGTTGAAGGAGTTCTGCGCCTTCTTGACGCCGAGGGTTCCGAAGAGTCGCTTCACGATCGCGTCCCGGTCGATGGAGTACGCGATGGCCTTGCGGAAGTTGATGTCGTCGAACGGCGCCTTGTTGTTGTTGAGCCAGAGCGCTTCGACGTTACCGGTGTCCCCGGTGGCCTTGACGGTCGAACCCGACAGGCCCTTCTTGATCTGCGACAGCGCATCGGGCTGCGGCTGCGGGTACAGCACCGAGACCTCACCGGCCTTGAAGGCCTGGAACCCTGCAGTGGTCTCCGGGATGATCTTGAAGATCACCTTGCCGATGGTCGGCTTCCGGTCCCAGTACTTGGGGTTGGGCGTCAGCGTGATCGACACGCCCTTCTTCCACTTCGCCTTCCACGGGCCACCCGAGAACGAGTACCCGTCCTTCATCTCCGCGTTGCGGTCCTTCCCCGTGAGGATGTGGCTCGGCATGATGCCGTAGCCCCCGGAGAACAGGGCCCTCCAGGACGCGTAGGGCTCGGCGTAGGTGACGACCACGGTCTGCGGGTCGGGCGCGGTGACGCTCTCCACGCTCGCGTAGCCGGTGGTGTCGTAGATGTCCGTCCCGTTGACGATCTGCTCGTAGGTGTACTGGAAGTCGGCGGCGGTGATCTGGGTGCCGTCGCTCCACACCGCCTTCGGGTTGAGCTTGTAGGTCACGACCTGCTTCGGGGTGGTCTGGAGGGTGGGCTCCTCCGTCAGCAGCGAGGTCGGGACGTAGTTGTACGCCCCGCCCGCACCCGGTTCGAACCGGTACGCCTGCGGCAGCGTGTTGTACAGGACCATCCAGGCACCCCAGGACGAACCGGAGCAGGACGAGATCCAGTCGAGGCAGTCCGGCTCCTGCTCCGCCCCGATGGCGAGCGTGCCTCCGGCCTTCGCCGCCGGACGAGCGGCTCCGGCCGGCGTGATCGCCGTGACCGCGAGGCCGAGGGTGAGGACCCCCGTGGCCAGCGCCGCTGTGGTCTTCGTGAACCTCATGCCGATGTACCCCCTGGATCGGTGTCGCAGCTGAGACGGGTCCTCGGCCGGAGCGTCAATCGACGCGCAGACCGAGGAGGATGACCGAGAAGAAGAAGATGATCGCGGCGATCACCGTGAGGCGATCGAGGTTCCGCTCCACGACCGTGCTGCCCGCCATCGCGCCGCCGAGCTGGCTGCCGCCGAACATGTCGGACAGCCCACCGCCGCGGCCCGCGTGGAGCAGGATCAGCATGATGAGCACGAGCGCAGTGGCGATGCAGACGGCGAGGATGATGGCGGTGACCACGGGCGTCCTCCCTGGACGGAACGGCCCGGAACCTAGCACCGGAGTCCCTCAGGACCACGGCACCCGATCCGGGCGGTTCCATGCGATCAGCCGAAGCGGACGATCCGGGCGAAGTCGTCGGGATCCAGGGACGCACCCCCGACGAGCGCGCCGTCGATGTCGGGACAGGCCATGAGCTCGGCGATGTTGCCGGGCTTGACGCTCCCCCCGTACTGGATGCGCACGGTCGCCGCAGCCGCGGGCCCGGCGACCTCCGCGACCTGGGCCCGGATGACCGCGCACATCGCCTGTGCGTCGTCCGAACTCGCGGTGCGACCGGTGCCGATCGCCCAGATCGGTTCGTAGGCGATCACGAGGCCGCCGACCTGTGCCCTGGCCACCCCGTCGAGTCCGGCCGTGATCTGGCCACGCACCTTGTCCTCCGCACCGTTCGCCTCGCGCTCTGCGAGCGTCTCGCCGCAGCACAGGATCGGGATCATGGCGTGCTTCAGCACGGCACGCACCTTCCGGTTGACCTGCTCGTCCGACTCGCCGAACAGCTCGCGCCGTTCCGAATGGCCGACGATGACGTATCGCACGCCGAGCTTCGTGAGGAACACCGGGCTCACCTCACCGGTGAACGCACCGGAATCCTCGTGGTGGCAGTTCTGCGCTCCGAGCGCGATCGGGATCGAGTCGGCGTCGAGCACGGTCTGCAGCGACCGGAGATCGGTGAACGGCGGGCACACGACAACGTCGACCCGCTCGTAGTCGGTCTTGTCGAGCTGGTACGAGAGTTTCTGCGTCACCTGGATCGCCTGGTAGTGATCGTGGTGCATCTTCCAGTTGCCGGCGATGATCGGTCTGCGATCGGTCATGCGTCCCTCCCGAGACGGAGCGCCTCGAGACCCGGCAGGTCGCCGAGTTCGAGGAGTTCGAGTGAGGCACCGCCACCGGTGCTCACGTGGTCGATACGGTCGGCGAGACCCATCTGCCGGGCGGCGGCGGCGCTGTCGCCGCCCCCGATGACCGTGAACCCGGGGCACCCCACGACGGCCTCCGCCACCGCTCGGGTCCCGCTGGCGAACGGTGGGACCTCGAACACGCCCATCGGGCCGTTCCAGAGCACCGTGCGCGCCGGCGCGATGCGATCGGCGAAGTGCGCCGCGGTCTCGGGACCGACGTCGAGGCCCTTCCAACCCTCGGGGATCGACGGGGCGGCCACGATCCTGACCTCGGCGTCGGCGGCGATCTCCCGGGCGATGACGACGTCGACCGGCACCTCGACCCGGCCCGTCGCGAGCAGCCGACGGCAGTCCTCGATGCGATCGACCTCGAGTAGCGAATCGCCGATCGGGTAGCCCTGCGCGGCCAAGAAGGTGAACGCCATGGCACCCCCCACGAGGATCGTGTCGCACTTGGTGAGCAGTGCGTCGATGACGCCGAGTTTGTCGGACACCTTCGAACCACCGAGGATCGCCACGAAGGGATGCTCGGGAGCATCGAGCAGGCCACCGAGCACCTCGACCTCGCGCTGGAGCAGCAGGCCTGCCGCCGAAGGTAGCGCCCGCGGCGGACCGACGATCGAGGCGTGTGCGCGGTGTGAGGCCCCGAACGCCTCGTTCACGAAGAGGTCGAATGGTGCGACGAGGTTGGTCGCGAACGCTGGATCGTTGGCCTCCTCTCCGGGGTGGAACCGGAGGTTCTCCAGGAGCATGACGTCACCCGGGTCGAGCGACGCGACCATCGAGGTCGTCTCCCCGCCGATCGCCGACGGCGCCATCGGGACGTCCGTACCGAGCAGTTCACCCAGACGCGCCGCCACCGGGGCCAACGTGAACTCGGGGCGGACCTCGCCCTTCGGTCGCCCGAGATGGGCGGCCAGGACGACCGCGGCACCTCGGGCGCGCAACCACCCGACGGTCGGCAACGTCGTCGTGATCCTCAGATCGTCGGTGACCCGTCCGTCGGCGAGCGGGGCGTTGAGCTCGGCCCGCACGAGGACCCGGGCGCCGTCGAGGTCGGGCAGATCCTCGAGGCGGGGCAGGGGTGCCGCCACGGTCAGCCGATGAACCGGACGAGGTCGACGAGCCGGTTCGAGTATCCCCACTCGTTGTCGTACCAGCCCAGGATCTTCACCAGGTTCCCGTTGGTGGAGGTGTCGACGGCCGAGAAGATGCACGACGACGCGTTACCGACGATGTCGGCCGACACGAGGGGCTCCTCGCTGTACTGGAGCACCCCCCGGTAGGACGGATCCGCAGCGGCCCTGGCGAAGGCGGCGTTGATCTCCTCGACACTCGCCTCGACCTTCAGCTCCGCCGTGAGGTCGGTGATCGAACCCGTCGGGGTCGGGACGCGCAGGGCCATGCCGTCGAGCCGGCCCTTCAGGTTCGGGAGGACGAGGCCGATCGCCTTCGCAGCACCCGTGCTGCTCGGGATGATCGACAACGCCGCGGCCCGCATGCGGCGGAGGTCCGCCTTGCCGGAACGGGACACCTGCGCGAGATCCTGGAGCGACTGGTCCGAGGTGTAGGCGTGGACCGTCGTCATGAGGCCCTTCTCGATCCCGAACGCCTCGTCGAGCACCTTGCCCATCGGCGCGAGACAGTTCGTCGTGCACGACGCGTTCGAGATGACCTGGTGCTTGGCCGCGTCGTACTCGCCGTCGTTGATACCCATGCAGATGCTGACGTCGGCGTCGCCCGACGGCGCCGAGATGATGACGCGGCTGGCACCTCCGGCGAGGTGCCCCGCCGCCTTGTCGCGGGCGGTGAACACGCCGGTCGACTCGATGACCACGTCCACGCCGTTGGCACCCCATGCGATCTCGGCGGGGTCCTTCGACTCCAGCTTCTTGATCGAGCGGCCGTCGATCGAGAAGCCATCCGCCGTGACCTGCACGTCGTTGGCCAACGTTCCGCCGACGGAGTCGTGCTTGAGGAGGAAGGCTGCGGTCTCGCTGTCACCGAACGGGTCGTTCACGGCCACGAGCTCGACGCCCGCCTCCGCGCCCCGGGCGAGGATCGCTCGGGTGAACGACCGGCCGATGCGCCCGAACCCGTTGATGCCGACACGTACCGTCATGGAGCCTCTCCTCGTCGAGTGGTCTGTGAACCGATGGACTGCTGGGGATCGTCGCTGCGGCACCCGGCTCAGAGCAGGCGTCGCAGCGCGTCGGCCATTCTTCCCGCGTCGTGGCCCGCACCGTCGGATCCGGCGAGATCGGTCCCGACGGGGTCGACCCCGAGGGCCCGGATCGCGGCCTCGTCGACCTCGAGCGCGCCGTCGGTGGCGTGCAGGAACGTGTCGATCCGGGCCCCGTGGTCGAGGAGGGCCCGGAGGTGATCGGCGCCGTCGTACCCAGCAGTCTCGGGCACCTGCTCGATGAGGTTGGCGACGTGGACGATCCGCCCCGGGGCGGTCTCGAGCGCCGTGCGGATCCCCGGAACCGCGAGCACCGCGGCCACACTCGTGTAGAGCGAACCGGGAGCGAGCACGATCTGGTCGGCGTGCCGGATCGCGTCGACGGCCTCCGGGCACGCGACGGCGTCGGCCGGTGTGATGCGGACACGCCGGATCCGGCCCTGGGCCTCCTGCACCGCGACCTGACCCTCCACCTCGGTTCCGCCGTCGGTGCGGGCCCGAAGCGCGACCGGTTCGACCGTGGCGGGTAGCACCCGGCCGACGGAACCGAGCAGCCGGCCGCACTCGTCGAGGGCGAGGCGGAGGTCGCCGAAGGTCTCGGCGAGGCCCACGATGAGGAGGTTGCCGAGCGCGTGACCGGCGAGGTCGCCGGCGGCGAACCGGTGGTCGAAGGCGGCCGCCAGCGGCGTCGGACCGGCGGCGAGGGCCTCGAGGCACTTGCGCAGATCCCCCGGCGCGGGGACCCCGAGATCCCGACGCAGCCGTCCGCTCGAGCCACCGTCGTCGGCCACGCTCACCACCGCGGTGACCGAGCCCGCGTACCGACGCACCGCCCGCAGCGTCATCGCGAGCCCGTGGCCGCCGCCGAGCGCGACGACCCGCGGGCCATCCGGCGTGAGTGATCCGGCCCGCGAGTCACTCACGGTCACGGTCCCGATGGCGCACGGTGGGTTCATGGCCGAGCGCCGCGAGCGTCCCTGCGAGCGCCTCGGCCACCGCGACGCTGCGGTGCCGGCCTCCCGTGCACCCGATGGCGATCGACAGGTAGCTCTTGCCCTCGCGTCGGTAGGCGGGCAGCGTGAGCCGGAAGAGCCGTTCGAGTTCGGTGAGGTACTCCCCGGTCTCGGGCTGCGCGAGCACGAAGTCGCGCACCGCCGGGTCGGTTCCCGTCAGCGGACGGAGTTCGTCGATCCAGTGCGGATTCGGGAGGAACCGCACGTCGAACACGAGGTCGACGTCGACCGGGACCCCGTGCTTGTACCCGAAGGAGACGACCGACACGTGGAGTTCATCGTCGTTGCCCCGCTCGTCGAGGAGGGACCGCACGCGTTCCCGGAGCTCGTGCACGTTGAGATCCGTCGTGTCGAGCACGACGTCGGCACGCCCCTTGAGATCCTCGAGCAACCGGCGCTCGCGCTCGATGCCGTCGACCATGCGGTCGCCTTCCGCCAGTGGGTGCCGGCGGCGGGTCGCCTCGTAGCGGCGCACCAGTGCATCATCCGACGCATCGAGGAACACCACGCGGGTGATGGCGCCGGAGGCCCGCAGTTCGGCCAACGAGGCGGTGAGGTCGTCGACGAAGAGACCCGAACGGACATCGACGACGAGCACGTACCGGGTCACACGTTCGCCACTGCGGGCGAGGTCGGCGACCTTCCCGATGAGCGCGGGCGGCAGGTTGTCGATCACGAAGAACCCGAGGTCCTCGAGGGCGTCGGCCGCGGTGGAACGCCCGGCCCCGGACATCCCGGTCAGGACGGTGACCTCGAGCGGCGCTGCGGCGTTCACGTGTCCAAGGATGGCAGGTTCGCTGCGCCGTCCGCCGGGTCCCCCGGCAGCGCCTCCCCGTGCAGCACGGCATGGAGGGCCTCCCCCACGGTGGTCGGCAACCAGCCGAGCCCCGTGAGCGTCTCACGACTCTGCGCCCGCAGCCGCTTCACCGATCCGAACTCCTTGAGCAGGCGCTTGCGCCGGGCCGGACCGAGACCCGGAACCCCGTCGAGGACCGACGTCACCATCCGCTTGTCGCGCCGCGAGCGATGGAACGTGTTCGCGAACCGATGGGCCTCGTCCCGGACCTGCTGGAGCAGGTAGAGCGCCTCCGAATCCCGAGGGATCCGCACGGGCTCGTCACGCCCCGGCACGTACACCTCCTCGAACCGCTTCGCGAGCCCGACCACCGGGATCTCCTCGGCGAGTCCGAGCTCCTCGAGCACCCGCACCGCGACGCCGAGCTGGCCCTTCCCGCCGTCGATGACGAGGAGCTGCGGCGGGTAGGAGAACCGGCGACCCGCCTCCGGACCGTCGTCCCGCTCCCGCAGCAGTGCGGTGAACCGACGGGTGAGCACCTCCTCCATCGAGGCGAAGTCATCCTGCCCTCGGGCGTGTCGGACCGTGAAGCGGCGGTACTGGTTCCGCTTCGGGACGCCGTCCTCGAGCACGGTCATCGACGCGACGATCTCCGTGTCCTGGAGGTTCGCGATGTCGAAGCACTCGATCCGCAGCGGCGCCTCCGGGAGTCCGAGCGCCTCCTGCAGCGCGGTGAGGGTACGAGCCCGGGCGTTGTGGTCGCTGGCCCGTCGCAGGCGGTGGCGGCTGAACGCGTCCTCGGCGTTCCTCGTCACCGTGGCTGCGAGTTCCCGCTTGGACCCGCGCTGCGGGACCCGGATGTCGACCCGCCCGCCCCGCACCTCCGAGAGCGCGGCGACGAGCACGGCGTGGTCCTCGGGCAGCACGGGGACGAGGATCTCCCGCGGGACGTCCTCGGGGGGCGCGGCGGCGTACAGCTGCTGGAGGAGCCGACCCACGAGCGCCGGCGTCTCGAGGTCCTCCACCTTGTCGACGATGAGGCCCTTGCGACCCACGACCCGGCCCCGCCGAACGTGGAACACCTGCACCGAGGCTTCGATCGGGTCCTCGACCAGACCGAGGACGTCGACGTCCTCCTCCCGGGGACCGACCATGGTCTGCCGCTCGAGCACGTGCTCGATGGAGCCGAGTTGGTCCCGGAGCCGTGCCGCCCGTTCGAACTCGAGGGCATCGGAGGCGGCCTGCATCTCGCCGGTCAGCCTCGACACGACCTCCTCGGTGTCGCCGTCGAGGAAGCGCACCAGCGACGCGACCAGTCCGTCGTACTGCTCCCGGGTCACCGCGTCCACGCACGGCGCCACGCACTGGTCGATGTGCGCCGAGAGACAGGGGCGACCGTCGCGGGCGTGCCGCTGGAACTTGGCCGCCGTGCACGTCCGGATCGGGAACGTGCGCAGGAGTGCGTCGAGGGTCTCGCGGATAGCCCACGCGTGGGCGTACGGTCCGAAGTACCGGACCCCCTTGCGCTTCGCGCCCCGCATCACCATCGCCACCTGCAGGCCGCGCGCCTGCGCTGCCAGCACGTCGTCGGTGTCGGTCATGCCGAGGTCCGCCTCGCCGCGCGCCACGGCGTCGACGACGCCCGCATTGCCGCTCGTCAGCACCGTCGGCTCGTTCGCCACGAGCCGTGCCACGAAGTCGTCGAACGACCCCGGGGCCGAGGCGTCCCACGCGGCCTTCATGGCGCCGAAGTGGCTGCGCGTCGTGCCGAAGCGCGGGTCGGCCATCGCGATGCGTCCCTTCCACGCGGGGTCCCCGAGCGCCTGCCACGAAGTGGGCGGCAAAGGCACGCGGCCGGGGTGGTAGACGATCACGCGCGCGCGCCCGGCGAAGGCGAACCACCGGCCCGCCGGATCACGCCACTGCGAAGGCCACGAG
>JALRDW010000233.1 GCA_023262065.1 Acidimicrobiia bacterium
TTCGACCAGTTTCTTGGCCAGCATCGCGAGCAGGGCCGACGCGAAGAGCGCCAACACCAGCACCAGCACGAAACCCACGGCATAACGCAGGGACGCCGACCACTCCCCCATCGGCAGCCAGGCGGCGACCTCGGGGGCCCCCCACTGCGCCAGGAGGAATGCCCCGAGCCAACCCGCCACGGACAGCACCTCGAACACCAGGCCGCGCCAGAGCCCCACCCCCATGGAGAAGGTCAGGACGGCGATGAAGACCCAATCGAGGACGGCCATCGGCTTCGCTCAGCGCCGGGTCAGAGGGTCAACACCGAGGCGACGGCTCCGGTTGCCGTGCGGGCGTCGGTCCGCAACAGGATCGGCGGAGCGGCGTCGCCGCCGGCCGACCAGACGTCGTCACGGGCGAGCCACTCGGCGTCGGCCGCCCGGCGGAGCGCCGTGCGCAGCGCCGGATCGATCCACTCCTCGGACGCCGCGAACTCGGGGTACACGGTGAGGCGCGGTGCGAGCGTCCGACCCGCTCGCTCCGTGGCCCGGCGCAGGACGTCGAGCGCCGGCCAGGGCCGTTCGGGGTTGACGTGGTCCGGGGTGACGGGTGACACCCCTCCCCAGTCGTCGATCCCGGCGTCGATGAGCTCCGCGAGCTCATCGGGATCCGACAGGTTCGGCGGTGCCTGCACATGCATCGCCGGTCCGAGCACGATCCGCGCCAACGCGACCGCGTGGAGGTACTCCTCGCGGTCGCAGGCCGGGTCACGGTGCCTCGCGGTCCCGGCCTTCGGGAGGAAGTTCTGGACGATCACCTCCTGCACGTGACCGTGGCGCGCGTGCGCGTCGCGGATCGCCAGCAGGGCCTCGAGCCGCTCGGCCCGCGTCTCCCCGATGCCGACCAGGATCCCGGTGGTGAACGGCACCCGGGCCCGGCCCGCGGCCTCGAGCGTGGCGAGGCGACGCTCCGGGGTCTTGTCGGGGGCTCCGTGGTGCGGACCCCCGGGCTCGCCGAGGCGGGCCGCGAGGGTCTCGATCATCATCCCCTGACTCGGGCTGTACCGACGCAGGCGGGCCAGTGCAGCCTCATCGATCGCACCGGGGTTGGCGTGGGGGAGCAGTCCGGTCTCCTCGACGACTGCGGCCGCCGCGGCCTCGAGGTAGTCGATCGTGGTGGCGTGACCGTGCGCGGTGAGCCAGGCCCGCGCCGCTGGGTACCGGGCCTCCGGTTCCTCCCCGAGGGTGAAGAGCGCCTCGTGGCACCCGGCGGCCGCTCCGTCCCGGGCGATCGCGAGCACCTGATCGAGGTCGAGGTACGGGTGGTCGAGTCGGGCCGGCGGCTTCGCGAAGGTGCAGTACCCGCAACGATCCCGGCACAGCATGGTGAGGGGGATGAACACCTTCGGCGAGAAGGTCATGCGGGTGCCGTGCCCGAGATCCCGCAGGCGGGCGGCCTCCGCCATGAGGTCGGCGAGCGGCGCCCCGAGGAGATCGACGTGCTCGTCGGTCACGGTCATCGCCGGAGCCTAGGCCGACCGCACGGTGGGGCACCCCGTCGAATGGCGGCCGGGTCTGCCACGATGCCGTCATGGACGCGACGACGGTCGGCATCTACCGCGAGCAGACGGATCGCTGGATCGCCCGTCGGCGGGCCCTCGACGTCCGGGCGGCGGCGGCACTGCGACGCGCCGCGCAGGACGGGCCGGTCGTCGACCTGGGCTGCGGCCCGGGGTTCCACGTCGACGCGCTGGGTCCGGCGCCGGTCGTCGTCGATGCGGCGGAACCCATGGTGCTCCGCTCGGTCGGCGTCGGCGGCCGGGGCGTGGTCGGGGACCTCGAACACCTCCCGTTCCGGGCCGGATCGCTCGGCGCCGCCTGGGCGTCCCGGTCCTACGTGCACGTGCCCCGGGCCCGCCTCCCGCTGGCCCTGCGCGAGCTCCACCGCGCGCTCCGGACCGGGGCGCCGATCGCCGTCACGATGATCCCGGGCGATCACGACGGTGCGGATCTGCCGGGCGACGACTTCCCGGGCCGGTGGTTCGCCCTGTGGTCCTCCGACGACCTGCGCGACGTGGTGGAGGGTGCCGGGTTCGATGCGGTGTCCGTCGCGGGGACCACCGGCGGGCGTCCCGGCACGGGCCGGCTCCTCGTCACGGCGCGCCGCGCCCGACGACTCGCCGACACCGTCGGGCCGGGCATGGGCCTGCTCGTGTGCGGCCTCAATCCGAGCGAGTACTCCGCCGACGCCGGCGTGCCCTACGCACGGCCGGGCAACCGGTTCTGGCCCGCCGCGCTGCGAGCCGGGATCGTCACGCGGGATCGGGACCCCCTGCACGCGCTCACGGAGCACGGCGTCGGGTTCACCGATCTCGTGGCGCGGGCCACCCCGGCGATCACGGATCTCGACCGCGGGGAGTTCGCCGCCGGTCTCGCCCGCGTGGAACGGCTCGCGGCGCGGTCGGGGGCGCGGGTCGTGTGCTTCGTCGGTCTCGCCGGGTACCGGGAGGCGGTCGATCGGCACGCGGTCGCCGGACCGCAGCCCCACCCCATCGGCGGCGCGCGGGCCTACGTCATGCCGAGCACGAGTGGGCTCAACGCGAGGAGCCGGGTACCGGACCTCGCCGAGCACCTCGCTGCGGCCGCTGCGCTCCGCGGCGCCTGATTCAGCCGACGAGGCGTTCGGTGCGCCGCGCGAGCGTGTCCAGCACCTCGTCGTAGGACGCCATGAAGGATGCGACCCCCTCGCGCTCGAGGGTCGCGGTCACGTCGGCGTACGGCACCCCCGCGGCGTCGAGATCCGCGAGCACGCGGCGCGCCCCCTCGAAGTCGGCGGCGATCGTCCCCGGGCGCTGGTCGCCCTCGCCCGCCCGCAGCGCCTCGATCGATGCGGGCGCGAGCGTGTTCACGGTCTCGGGTCCGATGAGCTCGTCCACGTACAGCGTGGACGAGTACGCCGGGTTCTTCGTCGAGGTGCTCGCCCAGAGCGGGCGCTGCCGACGGGCACCGCTCGCCTCGAGCGCGGCCCAGGACGGGGTCGCGCAGTGCTCGAGGTACCGCTCGTAGGCCACCCGCGCATTGGCGACGGCCGGGAGCCCGCGCAAGGGGTGCCCCTCCGGGAGGCGCTTGTCCACCTCGGTGTCCACCCGGCTCACGAAGAACGATCCGACGGAAGCGACGGCTCGGAGAGCACCGCCGCCGGCGGCGAGCCGCTCGAGTCCCGCCTGGTGTGCATCGAGCACCGCGTCGTAGCGATCGAGGTCGAAGATCAGCGTCACGTTGACGTTGATCCCCGCCGCGATCACCTCGGTGATGGCGGGGAGGCCGGCGAGCGTCGCCGGGATCTTGATCATGACGTTCGGATGGTTCACCCTCCCGTACAGGTCGATGGCCTGCGCGATCGTGCCCTCGGTGTCGTGGGCGAGTCGGGGGGACACCTCGACCGACACGTACCCGTCCTCGCCGTCCGTCGCGTCGTACACGGGGCGCAGCAGTCCGGCCGCTGCGGCGATGTCCTCGACCACGAGGGCCCAGAACGCGTCCTCCGTGGACGCACCCGACCGGTGCTGCTCCACCAGTTGCTCGTCGTAGCCCTCGCCGGCGGCCATGGCCTTCTCGAAGATGGTCGGGTTCGACGTGACGCCCCGGATGCCGTCGTCACGGATCAAGGACTCGAGGACGCCGTCCCGGAGCATCTGACGCGTGAGGTTGTCGTACCACGGGCTCTGCCCGAGGCCGTTGAGCCGATCGATCCCGCTCACCTCAGCGCCCTCCGACCAGTGTCGTCGCACGTGCCACGACTGCGTCGACCGTGAAGCCGAAGCGTTCCAGCGCGATCGCCCCGGGCGCCGACGCGCCGAACGTGTCGATGCCGATCGTGTCGTCGGACCATCGGTCCCAGCCGAAGGTCGTCCCGGCCTCGACCGCCAGGCGCGCCACCCCGGGCGGCAGCACCTCGGCACGCTCGGCCTCCGACCGGGCGGCGAAGAGATCCCATGACGGCATCGACACCACCCGCGCGTCGATGCCGGCCGTCGCGAGCGCACCGTGCGCGTCGACGCACAACGACACCTCGGAGCCCGTGCCGATGAGGACGACGTCGGGTGCCGCACCCCGCTCGGCGACGAGCACGTACGCCCCGTCGGCCACCCCGGTCCGCGCGAGGACGTCGGTACCGGCCAGCACCGGCAGGTTCTGCCGGGACAGCACGATCGCCGTCGGTCCCTCGCCCTCGAGGTGCACCCGCCAGGCCGCGGCGGTCTCGTTCGCGTCGGCGGGCCGGATGATCCGCAGCCCGGGCATGGCCCGCAGCGCGGCGAGGTGCTCGACCGGCTGGTGGGTCGGGCCGTCCTCGCCGACCGCGATCGAGTCGTGGGACCACACGAAGGCGACCTTGGACCGGGACAGCGCGGCCACACGGACCGCCGGACGCATGTAGTCGCTGAACACGAAGAAGGTCCCGCCGAAGGGCAGCAGGCCGCCCTCGGCCATCCCGACCATCACCGAGCCCATGGCGTGCTCCCGGACCCCGAAGTACAACTGTCGTCCCCCGGACGCCCCGCGCGCGACCACGGGTGCCCCCTTGAGGGCGGTACCCGTGTTGCCGGTGAGGTCAGCGCCACCGCCGACGAGACCGGGCACCGCGCCGACGATCGCGTCGAGGACCCTGGCACACGCGTTGCGGGTCGCCACCGCCTCGCCCGCCGGCCACGAGGGGAGCGCTTCGTCCCACCCCGGCCGTCCCCGGCCCCGGATGCAGGCCTCGAGGTCCTCGACGCGCACCGGATCGTTCGCGCGTGCGGCGTCCCGACGGGTCGCCCACTCGGTCCGGGCCGCCGCCCCGCGCGCACCGGCGGCCCGGTACGCGGCCAGCACGTCGTCCGGCACGGTGAAGGTCTCGTCGACCGGGAGACCGATCATCCCCTTGACGACCCGGACCTCGTCGGCGCCGAGCGGCGAGCCGTGGGCCGCTGCGGTGTCGGTGAACTTCGGTGACGGGTGACCGATGTGGGACCGCAGCACCACGAGCGTGGGCCGGTCGATCTCGTCCATCGCCACGCGGATGCCCGCCTCGAGCGCATCGAGATCGTTGGCGACCTCGCCGATCTCATGGACGTGCCAGCCGTAGGACTCGAACCGGCGCGGGACGTCGTCGCTGTAGGAGAGCTCGGTGCCGCCGTCGATCGTGATGTGGTTGTCGTCGTAGATCACCACGAGCCGACCCAGTCCGAGGTGGCCGGCGAGCGATGCCGCCTCGTGGCTCACCCCCTCCTGGAGGTCGCCATCGCCGACGATCGCGAAGACGCGATGGTCGGTG
>JALRDW010000273.1 GCA_023262065.1 Acidimicrobiia bacterium
CGCGGCCCGCGGCCAACAAGCGCTCGGCGTGTGCCCGTGCGGCATCGCGTCGCTCGGGCCCGTGGCGCTCGGTGTCGCGGGACCCGGCCGACACCGCGGGCTTCACGACCACCTCTCCGGCCTCCGGCAGCACGACCCGATCACCCGGGTGCAGGAGGCTCGTCGGGATGACGGGCGCACCGAGCGTCGCGAGCTCGACGAGGTAGTGCTTGTCGGCACACCACCGCAGCACCGCCGGCGCGTTCACGAGCGTCGTGGCCGCTCCCGCCCGTTCGATCCACGCGAGGTACTCGGGCAGGCGCCGGGTGTAGTCCCACGGCGATCGGACGAGCGCGACCCCGACCGAGCCCCAGTCGAACTCCGGATCGTCCCAGTCGACGAGGCGCGTCGACAGCCCGCGGGCGGCCAGCGCGGCAGCCGTCGGCCCGAGGTCCGCGTCGTGGGTCCGAGCGGCGGCCGCGGTCACGAGGGCGATGTCGACGGTCACGACCGACGATCCTGCCACCGGCCCTGCGGTGGGCGGCCGGACCGGGCCGCGTGGCAGGCTGCGGCGGTGAGCGTCAGCATCCACCGGGTCGACTCCCTCCGCAGCCTGCTCGAACTCGAACCGGTGAAGCCCGACGCGTTCCTCGGCGCCGGACCGAACCTCGGGTGGGGCCGGATCTACGGCGGCCAGGTGGTCTCCCAGGCACTCCGGGCGGCCGGGCTCACCGTGGCGGCCGCCCACCGCGTGCACTCGTTCCACGCCTACTTCGTGCGGGCGGGTGACGAGCGACAACCCGTCCTCTACGAGGTCGAGCGGGTCCGTGACGGCCGCTCGTTCACGACCCGTCAGGTCGTCGCCTACCAGGCCGGCGGCGCGATCCTCAACCTCATCGCCTCGTTCCAGGCCGATGAGGAGGGCGAGGAGTCCCAGTCCCGTCCCTTCCCCGAGCACACCCCGGGACCCGATGGGCTCGACTCGGTCCCGACCGACCTGTTCTTCGACCACCGGTTCGTGCGCCATGGCAACGACCCGGCGCCGCGGGCGACCTCGTGGCTGCGGGTCTCCGGCGACCTCGACGACGACCCGATGGTGCACGCGTGCGCGCTCGCGTACCTCTCCGACGAGGACCTGCTCGGCGTCGCCCTGCTCCCCCACTCCCTCGCCGGGAACTGGGACGCCATGATGAACGCGTCGCTCGACCACGCGGTCTGGTTCCACCGACCGGTGCGCGCCGACCAGTGGCTCCTCTTCGACCTCGAGGGCAGCGGCATCGCGAACTCGAGGGGTCACGCGCTCGCGCGGGTGTTCACGGAGGACGGCGTGCACGTCGCAACGGTGGCCCAGGAGGGTCTGGGCCGCGCCCGCCGTCCGTAAGCGGACCCGCCGGCCGCCCTCCGGCGGTCTCACCCCGTGGTCGTCGGACCGCCGAAGATGTCCGTGCGCGGACCGTCGGTGTAGACGGGGTCCCGCTGCTGGTCGAACGCGCGGATCGCCTCCTGCAGGTTCTCGGTGAACCCGAGCATGAGCTGGTTGCGGTCCTCGATCTCCACCGCGGACTCGAGGGACGGGTTCTCGAGGTTGACCCAGATGACCTCCTTCGTCATCTGGAGCGCGTACTGGCTGAACTCCGCCATGCGGGCCGCCATCTCGAGCGCGGTCGGCAGCAGGTCCTCCTCGGGCAGCACCCTCGAGACGAGCCCCATGCGCAGGGCCTCCTCGGCATCGATCCGCCGCCCCGTGAGGAGCAGATCGTTCGAGTGTGCGGCACCGATCAGGCGCGGCAGCAGCCAGGACGCCGCCATCTCCGTGCTCGTCACACCGTTCACGATCCCGGTCGCATTGAACTCGGCGGCGCGGGCCGCGATCCGGATCTCGGCCGCGAGCGTGAGGCACATGCCGCCGCCGTACGCCGGCCCGTTCACCGCACAGATGATCGGCTGGGGCATCCGACGCATGGTGAGGATGAGGCGCGAGTAGTACCGCATCGAGCGCTGGGCGATCCGCCCGACCGACAGGCCGTCGATGTTCGGGATGATCCCGTAGTCCTTGAGGTCCAGCCCCGAGCAGAAACCCCGGCCCGCCCCGGTCAGGATCACGACGGCGATCGCGTTGTCCTCGGCGAGGGCGTTGAGCGCGGCATCGAGCTCGATGACGAGGTCGATCGACATCGCGTTGAGCCGCTCGGGCCGGTTGAGCGTCACCACGGCCGTCCGGTGCTGGGGCCGCTCGACGGTGACGAGGCCGGTGGTCGTGCTCGGGTCGCTCATCGGTCCCTCCGGGGATCGGCCGGCCGCCGTCGCGGGCGAGGCCGGGGTCCCGGATCATGCCCCACGCGCGATCCGCCCGGGCTGCCACCACTGCGGGCCGCCGAAGGGTGAGAATGGCGACCCATGTCCGAGGACCCCCGGCCCACCGCCACCGCCACCGCGCCCGCCGGTCGCCGGGGGCGGCGCACGCTCAAGGTCCCCTACGAGCCGGGCATCGACGGCCTCCGGGCCATCGCCGTCACCTCGGTCCTCCTCTACCACTCGGCCGTGCCGTGGGTGCCGGGAGGGTTCTTCGGCGTCGAGGTGTTCTTCGTCATCTCGGGCTACCTCATCACGGCGCTGCTGCTCGCCGAGTGGCGCAACACGAGCCGCCTGCGCATGGGCGAGTTCTACATCCGGCGGGCGCGCCGCCTCCTCCCGGCCCTGTTCCTCATGCTGGCGGTCGTCGGCCTGTACGCGGTGCTGTTCCTGCCCGACGACCTCCACACCCTCCGCGGGGACGCCGCCGCGGCGGTCGGGTACGTGCAGAACTGGTGGCAGATCTTCGCGGGCCGCTCGTACTTCGAGCAGACGGGTCGGCCACCGCTGCTCCAGCACCTCTGGTCGCTCGCGGTCGAGGAGCAGTTCTACCTGCTGTGGCCGCTGGTGTTCTGGGGTCTGCTCAAGCTGTTCGGCCGGCGCCCGATCCGCCTCGTCGGGGTGCTCGTCGGCGCCGCACTCGCCTCCACGATCCTCATGTGGGTGCTGTTCCCCGGCATCGAGGACCCGACACGCGTGTACTACGGCACCGACACCCGTGCCGCGGGCCTGCTCCTCGGGTCGGCGCTCGCGATCCTCTGGCCGCCGTGGCGCCTCACGCGCACCGTCCACCTCATCGGCCGCGTGGTGCTGAACTCGGCCGGCGCCATCGGCCTCGCGTTCATCGCGTGGTACCTGTTCCGGGTCCCGGACACCGCGGCGTGGGTGTACCGGGGCGGCTTCCTCCTCCTCGACCTTGCGACGCTCCTGGTGATCGCGGTGACGGTCCACCCCGGCGCGGACCTCCGGCGGGTCCTCGGCTGGAGACCGCTCGTGTGGATCGGCCTGCGGTCCTACTCGCTCTACCTCTGGCACTGGCCGATCTACCAGATCACCCGTCCGGACCTCGACGTCCCGCTCGACGGGTACTGGCTGCTCGCGCTGCGGCTCACCCTCACGGTCATCTGCGCCGAGCTCTCGTACCGATTCGTCGAGACCCCGATCCGGCAGGGCGCGCTCTCCCGCACCTGGCGCGCGATCCGCGAGGGCAGCGGCGAGGCGCGTGCCGCCCTCGTCCAGCGGGCGACCGCGGTCGCCACCGTGTGCCTGGTCGTCGTCGCCGTGGTCGGTGTCG
Source organism: Acidimicrobiia bacterium (assembly GCA_023262065.1). GTDB lineage: Bacteria > Actinomycetota > Acidimicrobiia > IMCC26256 > IMCC26256 > IMCC26256. The sequence goes on from JALRDW010000273.1 coordinate 3,626, forward strand.
GGTTCGCCGGGGCCCAGGCCCCGCGGGCGCCCGAGGAGTTGCGGGTCGGCGCGATCAGCGGCGTCATCGGCGGCACCGGCCCGACGGGTGGGTCGGGCGGGACGGGTCCCACCGGTGCGACGGGCGGCACGGGCACCACCGGCGGCACCGGCGCGACCGGAGTGCCGGTGACCACCCCGCCGCCACCACCGGCCGGCGCGAACGTCATGGCGGTGGGCGACTCCGTGATGCTCGGCGCGGCCCAGACCCTCGCCCGGGTGTACCCGGGCCTCAACGTGAACGCCGCGGTGAGCCGTCAGTTCGGTACCGTCGCCGACGTCGTCGGGCAGCTGCACGCCGCCGGCTACGGGCGCGACGTCACCATCATCCACACCGGCACGAACGGCACCATCGACGCCAACCGCTTCGTGCAGATGATGCAGGGCCTCGCCGACGTCCGCTGCGTCGTCGTGCTCAACCTCAAGGTGCCCCGGCGCTGGGAGGCCGCGAACAACAACGTCCTCGCGGTCCACACCCCGCAGTTCCCGAACGCGACCCTCATCGACTGGCACGGTGAGGGCCTCGCGCACGGCGACTGGTTCTACCAGGACGGCATCCACCTCAACGCGACGGGCCGCAACGCATACGTGCAGCTCATCGCATCGATCGCACCGACCTGCGGACGCTGACGCCGGTGCGGCGGCGATGCGATCAGGCGTCGACCCCGCCGATCCCGATGGGGCAGGCCACCCCGGTACCGCCGAGGCCGCAGTAGCCACCCGGGTTCTTCGACAGGTACTGCTGGTGGTACCCCTCGGCGAAGTAGAGGGTCGGGGCCTCGAGGATCTCGGTGGTGATCGCGCCGTACCCGGCGCCGGTCAGCACCCGTTGGTAGCGATCGCGGGACGCCCGCGCCGCTGCGGCCTGCTCGGGCGAGGTCGTGTAGATCCCCGAGCGGTACTGCGTGCCGATGTCGTTGCCCTGACGCATCCCCTGGGTCGGGTCGTGCGACTCCCAGAACACCGCGAGCAACCGGTCGTAGCTCACCTGCTCGGGATCGAAGACGACGAGCACCACCTCGTTGTGCCCGGTGCGCCCGGAGCACACCTCCTCGTAGGTCGGGTTCGGGGTCTCCCCCGCCGCGTACCCGACGGCGGTCACCCACACCCCGGGTTCCTGCCAGAACTTCCGCTCGGCGCCCCAGAAGCAGCCCAACCCGAACAGCGCGGTCTCCGAGCCCTCGGGGTACGGCGGGACGAGGGAACGACCGTTCACGTGGTGAGCGCCGCGCACGGGCATCGGTTCGGTCCGGCCGGGGAGTGCCGTCCCCGGCTCGGGCATCCGCACCTTGTCGCTCCGGTTGCCGAAGAACATCGCACCCGTCCCTTCGCCGTGTGGTCGGGAGGGACGCGCCGCCGTCTCCCGGATCCGCGCCCCGACGCCACCATGGGCGCACCGGTACCGGATCGCCCGGCACCGTACCGACCGCAAGGACCGCGCACCCCCTCGGGTCCCCGGGTGCCGGGGACGGGGGCTCAGTTCGCCGAGGGGTCGTCGGGGAACCGCGCGAAGAGGGCGAGGCGGCCGTCCTGACGCTCGAGCACCTCGCGCCAGAGGTCGGCGCACCCGTCGCGCCACGGGTCACCCGGCTCGGCGTCGACCACGAACCAGTCGCCGCGAGCGATCTCGGCGTCGAGCTGCCCGGCCGACCAGCCTGCGTACCCGGCGTAGATGCGCAGGCCCGACAGGGCCCCCCGGGCCCGATCACCCGGGGCCGAGAGGTCGACCCGGACGAGCCGGTGATCGATGGGCACCCCCCACGGCGTCGGCTCGACGCAGGGGTGCTGCAGCCGACCGATCCCGATCGCCCCGTCCTGCTGCACCGGGCCACCGTCGAAGAGCACCCTCGGTTCGACGACGAACCCGATCCACTCGGGGAGCACGTCGATCGCGTCGAGCTCCGGGATCGGACGGTCGAGCACGACCCCGAGCGCGCCGTCGGCCGAGTGCTCGACGACGAGCACGACGGCCCGCCGGAAGTTCGGGTCGAGGAGATCGGGCGAGGCGACGAGCAGTCGTCCCGTGAGCGGAGCGTCGAGCACGGACGTCATCGTCCCACGCTCCCGGAGGGCTCCGGACCACGCGACGGGTCGGCGCCGGTGGTCCGGCGAGCCGGCGGCGCGCCGGGACCGCACCGGCGGCCGAGCCGCTACCGTGTCGGCCGATGACGGATCAGCGACTGCGTCGGAAGGTCTACGAGGCCGAGCTCTACCGACTCCAGACCGAACTCGTGAAGATGCAGGAGTGGGTCCGCGAGTCGGGCGCCCGGGTCGCCGTGGTCTTCGAGGGCCGGGACGCCGCCGGAAAGGGTGGGACGATCTCCCGGATCACCGAGCACCTCAAAAAAGGCTTAGAGTTACGGTTCCGACCGGTCATTATGACAGCTGCCGTAGCTTCCTTGGGCTTTTTGCCGATGGCCATTAGTCAATCGCCCGGGGCGGAAGTGCAAAGGCCTTTGGCGACCGTTGTC
>JALRDW010000300.1 GCA_023262065.1 Acidimicrobiia bacterium
ATCATGGCATGCGCAATGTCAGCATCTAGACGATCAAAGACTGGCTCGCCCCAACCCACTGGCACTTTAGATGCAATGATCTCGAGTTTAGCGCCACAACTGGTACCTTGCTCACGCAAAGACGTCACTAGCGCTTCAAAACGTGGCACTGCATCCACATCACCACAGAAAAACGGATTACTTGGAACTTCATTCCAGTCCAGTTTTTCTGCTTTTTCAGTACCGATCTGGGTTACATGACCACGAATCTCAATGCCAAATTTCTCAAAAAGGAATTTCTTGGCAATGGCACCCGCTGCAACACGCATTGCCGTTTCACGCGCACTTGAACGGCCACCACCGCGATAGTCACGGAAACCATACTTCTGGGTATAGGTATAGTCTGCATGACCCGGGCGGAAAGTCTGCGCGATATTGCCATAGTCTTTCGATTTCTGGTCAGTATTGCGGATTAAAAGACCGATTGAAGTGCCGGTGGTTTTACCCTCAAACACACCGGAAATAATTTCCACTTCATCCGGCTCTTTACGCTGCGTTGCAAATTTCGATGTACCCGGCTTGCGGCGGTCCAGATCCTTTTGCAAATCAGCTTCAGACAGTTCAATTCCTGGTGGAACCCCATCAATGATCGCCATCAGGCCAACACCATGAGATTCACCACAAGTCGTTACACGGAAGAGTTGCCCTATACTATTACCTGCCATGTCTAACGACTCCTTTTATGCTTGAACAGATTGAATGAATAAATCACGGAATTGACGGCATTGAGCCGCAGTCAATGCAAAGATTCCTGTACCGCCTTTTTGGAACTGTAACCAGTAAAAATCAACAGTATTAAAGTTTTGGCGCATTGCCCATTCAGAATTACCCACTTCAATCACGATGAGACCATCTTCAGTTAAGTAATCTGGCGCTTGAGCTAACATTTTACGAACCAAATCTAAGCCATCCTGACCTGCCGCCAATGCCAATTCTGGCTCATGGTGGAATTCTTCAGGTAAATCTGCCATGTCTTCAGCATCCACATAAGGTGGGTTCGACACGATAAGATCGTATTGATTTTCAGCAGGAATTTTGGAAAACAAGTCAGACTCAAGTAAAGCCACTTGATACTGTTTGTCGTGGTGTTCTGAGTTAATTTGAGCCACTTCTAAAGCTTCTTTAGAAATATCTGTTGCATCTACTTCGGCATCTGGGTACGCATAAGCCAGAGCAATCGCGATACAACCTGAGCCCGTACACATATCTAAAATACGTTGTGGCGTTTTTGGATTCGGGTTTTCTGGCAAGTTGTTGACTGCCTCACGGCGGAGGACGGGCCGGTGCCGAGCCCGGGCGAGGGCGAGGCCGTCGTCCGCCTCGCCTACCTCTCGATCGATCCCACGAACCGGGTCTGGATGCGCGAGGAGGACTCGTACCTCCCGGCGATCCGGATCGGGGACGTCGTGCGGTGCGCCGGTCTCGGCGTCGTCACCGAGTCCCGGAATCCTGCGTACACGCCGGGGGACCTCGTGCTCGGGCTCCTCGGTTGGCAGGAGTACGCCGTGGTCGACTCGGGGGAGCGCAGCGCGCAGGTGATCCCGCCGGGCCTCGCCCCGACCGACGTCCTGTCGATCTACGGGTCGACCGGGCTCACCGCGTGGTTCGGGGTGCACGACGTCGCCCGGGTGGTCGAGGGTGACGTCTTCGTCGTGTCCGGCGCGGCGGGCGGGGTCGGCTCGGTCGCCGGGCAGCTCGCCGCTATCGCCGGTGCCCGCGTCATCGGGATCGCAGGGTCCGCCGAGAAGTGCCGGTGGGTGACCGAGGACCTCGGGTTCGACGCCTGCATCGACTATCGACGCGAGGACGTGCCCGCCCGTCTCGCCGAGCTGTGCCCCGACGGCATCGACGTCTACTTCGACAACGTCGGCGGTGCGATCCTCGATGCCGCGCTCGCGAACCTGGCGATCGGGGCGCGCGTCGCCCTGTGCGGCGCGATCTCGTCGTACACGGCGGCCGAGCCTCCGGCGGTGCGCAACACCTTCGAGCTCGTGAGCCGACGGGCTCGGATGGAGGGGTTCCTGCTGCTCGACTACGTGGACCGGTTCCCCGAGGCCGTCATGGGGCTGCTGCCGCTCGTGCTCGAAGGACGTGTCCGTCACGCGGTCGAGGTCGTCGAGGGGCTCGAACGGGCCCCGGAGACCCTGAACCGGCTCTTCACCGGCGACCACACCGGCAAGTTGCTCCTCCGGGTCTCCGACGCGGCGGACCGACCCGAGTGACCGGGCGGCGCACCGGTAACGTCCGGTGCGTCCGCCGACCCCGAGGGGAGACCACGGTGAACTTCGGAGCGCCCGAACTGCTGGTGATCGTGTTCCCGCTCATCGTCGTGGGCATCGCGTTCGCGACCTGGGTGATCGTGGATGTGCGGCGCTACCCGGTCGACGCGTTCGAGCGGGCCTCGGTGCACCGCACCGCATGGATCGCCGCCCCGGGCGCGGCCATCGTGGCGAGCGTGCTGTTCAACGTGGTCGGCGTGGCGGCCGCCCTCATCATCGCCCTCATCTGGCGCACGGCCATCCGACCGCAGGTCGCCGGGGCCTGACGCGACGCCGCCGCCCGACCCGGCCCCGGACCGGGGCGGGACGAGCGGCGGGGAGCCGTCCGGATCGGCGCCGGTCAGGTTGCGGCGTGGGCGAGGTCCATGTGCCACCACAGGAAGTTGGTGGTCATGTCGTGGATCTCGGTCCGGTGGTTGTACGGCACGTGACCCTCACCGGTGTAGGTCTTGAGATGGGCGTCGATCCCGACCGCCCGCGCGGTGGAGACGGTGTTGACCGCCCACGCGTACGGGACGAGCGGATCGTTCGTGCCGTGCCAGTTCAGGAACGGCGAGTCGCCCGGATCGGGTCCACCGATGATGTTGGCGCCGGACAGGGACAGGGCCGCCCGGACCGCGTTCGACTGGCCGGGGTCCGACGGGCCCTGGGGCTCGTCGGGGTTGAGCGCGACCTGGATCGCCGTGATCGCACCGGCCGAGGTGCCACCGATCGCGACCCGGGTCGGATCGACGCCGTAGGTCGCGGCGTTGGCCTTCACCCAGCGGACCGCGGCCTGGGCGTCGTGCATCGCATCCCGGATCGCGTCCACGCACTGCGTGCCCGGGGCCGAGGCCGAGCAGCCGGCCGCGGTGAGGCGGTAGCTGATCGAGAAGTTCACGAAGCCCTTCTTGGCGAACACGGTCGCCTCGTCCACGATCTCGCCCGAGGTCTTGTTGCCGCCACGGAACGAGCCGCCGTGCACCCAGATGATCGCCGGCCGCGAGGTCACCGAGTCCCCGGTGGGCTCGTAGACGTCGAGGTGCAGGACGTCGGTCTGGCCGTCCTGATCGATGGCGCTGCCGGAGCCGTACGGGATGTCCGAGGTGAGGGTGACGTCGGTGAACACCGCGTCCCGGTACCGCATCGGTGCGGCCCCCTGGGGTACGAGGTACGGGGTGCACGCGCCCGCGAGGAGCGTGATGCCCGCGGTGAGGGCGAGGAGCCCGATCCGATGCCTGGTCGGGTGCTTCATGCTGAGCCGCCTCCGGTGCGGTAGGGGACGCCGCCCCGTGTGATGCGCCACCACACGAGGATGCCGCCGATGGGGCCGGTCAGGACCGCGACCGTCGTGAACCCCCATGACCACCGGATGTCGGGGGTGATCATGAGGGTCATCGCGACGAACGCGAGCCAGATGAGGCCGTGGAAGAAGCCGGCGATCGCCTTCCCGGGAACGCTCGGCTGGATGATCCAGAAGTAGAAGAGGACGCAGTACGTGATCGTCTCGGCGAGTGCGACCACCTCGAGTGCCTTGGCCTTGCGCTCGAGTTCGGTGGTGGTCTCGTCGACGTAGTCGGGCACGGTCGGAGAGCGTAGGCGCACCCGGTGGGTCCTCGGCCGTCGGGTCCGGCCGGGACGTCCGGTCCCGGCCCGGGGACCGGGCACGAACCGGGTCGCCCCGGACCCGATCGGTCTGCGAGCATCGGATCCGTGGAACCGGTCCTCGTCGCCCGCGGTCTCGTGAAGGAGTACCGGCGCACCCGTGCCGTCGACGGCGTCGACCTCACGGTCGGCGCGGGGGAGCGGGTCGCGCTGCTCGGGCCGAACGGGGCCGGCAAGACCACCACGCTGCTCATGGTCCTCGGTGCCATCTCGCCCGACGCCGGCGAGGTCGAGGTCTGCGGGGTGAGCCAACGCCGGAGCCGGAGCGCCGCGGCCGAGCACATCGGGTTCGCAGCCGGGTACCTCCCCCTCGCGGGGGAGCTCCGGGTCCACGAGTACCTCACGATGTACGGACGGATCTACGGGATCCCGGATCCCGGGCCCGCGATCGCCGCCGGCCTCGCCCGCTTCCGGATCGAGCACCTCGCGGAGGCGATGGGACCCCAGCTGTCCTCGGGGCAGCGGACCCTCGTCGGCATCGTGCGCGCGTGCCTGCACCGACCGCGTCTGCTCGTGCTCGACGAGCCGACCGCATCGCTCGACCCCGATGTCGCGGCTCGCGTGCGCGATGGCATCCTCGAGTTGTGCGACGCCGAGGGGACCGCCCTGCTCGTCACGAGCCACGACATGCGCGAGGTCGAGCGTCTCAGCGAGCGGGTGCTGTTCCTCGCCCAGGGACGGATCGTCGCCGACGGCCGGCCCGAAGAGATCGCAGCCCGCTTCGACCGCGAGGACCTCGAGGGCGTGTTCCTGCACCTCGCCGAGGACCGTCTCCCCGAGCGGGAGCCGCCCGGTGGTCAGCAGACGGACTTCCACCTGTGAGCGGGACCGCCGACGCGCTCGATCCGACCCGGCCACTGCCGGCCGGGCCCCGACGGTCGTGGCTGCGCGTGCGCGCGATCGCGCGCCGCAACGCGTACGTGCTGCTCCGCGAGCCGCACCGGCTCTTCGACGTGACGCTGTGGCCGCTCGTCGACGTGCTCATGTTCGGCGCGCTGGCCGCCTTCGTCGGGCGTGGTGGGGCCGACGGAGGTCAGCAGGCGGCGGGATACCTGCTCGCGGGCATCATCCTCTGGCACGTGGTGTACCAGTCGCAGATCGCGGTCAGCACCGGCTTCCTCGAGGAGACCTGGACCCGCAACCTGCTCAACCTCATGGTGACACCGATCCGGGAGACCGAGTACGTCGGCGGCGTGGTGCTCTTCGGACTCGCGAAGCTGGTCATGGGGGTCGGGCTCATGGCGGTCGGGGCCTGGGTGTTCTTCTCGTTCGACGTCGGTGGCATCGGCCTCGCGCTCGTCCCGATCGCCGCGGTGCTCCTCGTCGTCGGCTGGGCGATCTCGTTGCTCGTCATCGCCTTCGTGCTGCGGTTCGGCCATGGGGCGGAGGCGCTCGCGTGGGGTGTGATGTTCGTGCTCATGCCACTGTCCGGCATCTTCTACCCGATCGATGCGCTGCCCCGGTTCGTCCGCCCGATCGCGTTGGCCCTCCCCACGACCTACGCGTTCTCCGCGCTGCGCGGCGTGGTCGACGGTGATCCGCTCGACTGGGGCCTCGTCGGGATCGGCGCGATCGGGGCGGTGGTGCTCGGTGCGTTCGCGACCTGGTTCCTCGTCCGCATGTTGCGCCTGTTCCGTCGGCGTGGCTACGTCACGCGGTACTCCTGAGCGCGACGACGGCGCCGAGCCCGGGGGCCGGCGCCGTCGCAGTGCTCCCGCACCGATGGTGGGGGCGGGTCAGCCCTCGACGTGGGCCTTGAGCTGCTCGAGGGCCCCCGCGTAGACGCCGCCGATGGTCTCGGCGAGGTCGCCCGGCTCCATCTCGAGCGCCCAGGTCGCCTTCGACCCCTCGCCCTCGGCGACGACGGACACGGTCGCGAGCCAGGTGGTGATGCCCATGGCCGAGCCGTCGACCGTGTACGAGTACGTGCGCCCCGCGTCGTCGCGGGAGACCTCGTCCTCCTCGGCGGTCATGCCGCCCGCGAGTCCGACGGTGCGGTGCGTGCCATCGACGACGCAGGACTCGACGCCGTTCATCCAGGTGTCGAGTCCGCCGAACTGGCCGAGCACGGCCCAGACCTCGTCGGGGGTGCGGGCGATGCTGATGTCGTGCGAGACGCGGGCCACGGGTGCTCCTCTGGTGGTTCGTGGTGTGTGCCGGACGGCGGCAGGGTAGCCGCCGGTGGCGGCGTGGGGTGCCGGTCGGGGCCGATCGCGCGGCGCGCTCCGGACCCGTAGCCTGTGGCGATGGATCCGTCCGCCGAGGTCGTCCCGACCGCGGGGCCACGTGTGCGCGCCGTGGTCCGGGTCGTGGTGGCGAACGGGTTCGGCTCGCTCGCCGACCTGCTCCACCGGGACCGCACCCGGCGGCTCGCACGGCGCACCCGGCGGATGCTGGAGGCCCTCGGGCCGACCTTCATCAAGCTCGGTCAGGTGCTCTCGACCCGTCCCGACATCCTGCCCGACGCGGTCGCATCCGAACTCGCCCTCCTCCAGGACCACGCGCCGCTCGTCCGCTTCGCCGAGGTCCGGGCGGTCGTCGAGGCCGAGCTGGGTGCGTCGATCGAGGCCCGGTACGCAGAGTTCGACCCGGTGCCGCTCGCCGCGGCCTCGATCGGGCAGGTGCACGCGGCGGAGCTGCCCGACGGCACCGCCGTGGTGGTGAAGGTCCGACGACCGGCGGTGCGTCGCACCATCGAGGTGGACCTGCGCATCCTCGATCGGACCGCCCGGATCCTCGCCCGGATCTCGAGGATCGCCCGCCGCTACGACGTGGTGGGCCTCGCCGAGCGATTCGCGACCACCTTGCGGCGGGAGTGCGACTACATCCAGGAGGGCCACAACGCCGAGGCGATCGCGGCGGCCCTCGCCGGAGTGCCGCACGTCGTCGTGCCCGGGATCGATTGGCCCCGGACCACCGACGGGGTGCTCACCGAGGTCCGGGTGGCCGGGGCGAAGGTCGACGACGTCGTGACGCTCGAGCGGATGGGGGTCGATCGCGCCGCGGTCGCGGTCACCTTCGCCGACGCATACCTCACGATGGTGTTCGGCAACGGGTTCTTCCACGCAGACCCCCACCCGGGCAACGTGTTCGTCGACGAGGATGCCGTCGTCTCCTTCGTGGACTTCGGCATGACGGGACAGGTCGATCCGGTCACCGAGCGGTCGCTCGGCGGGGTGCTGCTCGCGATCGTCGCCGCCGACCGGGTGCGGATGGCCGACGCGCTCCTCGGGCTCGGGATGGCGACCCGGACGGTCGACCGGGCGCGCCTCGAGCACGATCTCGGACACCTCCTCGACCGATACGGTCACCGGTCGCTCGAGGAGATGCCGGTCGCCGAGGTGCTCGGCGAGGTGATGCACATCGTGCGGCGGCACCGCCTCACGCTCCCGCCCGATCTGGCGCTGCTCGTCAAGACCGTGATGATGTGCGAGGGGGTGGCCCTGCGGCTCGACCCCGGCTTCCTGCTCGTGCCGCGGTTGCTGCCCTTCGCGGCCCGCATCGCCGGGGGCGATGAGGTGCCGGATCCCTGAACCCCGCCGGGGGATTGGGGTCCCGGCCCGCCCGGGTGCGAGGATGCCCGGCCATGGACAACCGTCAGCGCGCCATCTACCTCTCCCGGGTCCGGGTCGGCATCGGCCTCACCATGCTCGCGATGCCGCGCACGGTGGGTCGTGCGCTGGCCGGTCGCGGTGCCGACTCGCCGGCGGCGGCCACGCTGTGCCGAGGGATGGGTGGGCGCGACGCGGTGCTCGGAGCGGGTGCGGCGATCGCGCTCGCCGAGCGCGACACGGGCCACAACTGGTTGTCCATGACGGCGTTGGCCGACGGCATCGATGCCGCGGTGCTGCTGCTCACGCCCCGCCTCCCGCTGCGGGCCCGCCTCACCGGCGTGGTCGCCGCGGCCCTCGCCGTCGCCCAGCTCGCGGTGGCCAAGGAACTTGCCGAGGGCGCGGGCGTCACCGTCGACCAGCGCTGATCGGAGGTCGGCGCCCGGTGCGGCGACCCGCTCAGTCCCGGCGGGCGGGAACCGCGACCGGAAGCGCCACGATCCGGTCCACCTCGGCGACGACCGCGTCGCGTCCGGCCCGTGCTGCGGCGAGCCCCTCGGGCCGCCGGGCCCAACCCGCCGCTCGGACCGATCGGCGGAGCTCGTCGACCGTGGCGGTCCAGGCGATCGCGGCGAGGCCGGTCACCGGACCCGCGACGAGCACGGCCACCGCGCCGCGCGGGCCCCAGCGGCGCCTCGCCGCCCAGGCCTCGACCGCGTAGGTGATCGGCACGGTGACGACCGCGCTCCCGCCCTTGGCCGTGGCCTTCCACGCCGGGTGCGCCGTGCGCCGCCCCAGTCCGTAGGAGACGGCGGCCGGCAGCGCGTGGAGGGCGTACCCGGCGACACCGAGCGGAGCGAGCCCCAGGCTCAGGGCGCCGAGCCCGAGGATGCGCCGGCGGGCGTGGGCCGCGTCGAGGTGCACCACGTCGGCGGGGGTGTGGGTCCCGAGGGCCTCGAGCCGCTCGCGCAGGTCGTCGACCCGGGCCTCGAGTCCCTTGAAGGCGGGGCCCGAGTCGCCGCCGTGGTCGGCCAGCCGGGTGGCGAGCTCCCGCTGGAGTTCCACGACGCGGGCGTACGGCTCGGCGGCGTCGGGGTCCTCGGTGCGCACGACGACCTCGGCCGCCGCGTGGGTGACCTCTGCGGACCGCCACGAGGCGTGGGTCGCCGCGACGGTGAGCAGCGCCGCGCCGATGGCCTCGGTGAGGGCGCGCACGGCGACGGCGTCCTCGTCGCCGGCGGCGCCGAGGAACGGGACGACCTCGACCGGTTCGCCGATCTGCAGGGCGACCTGACCCCGGAACCGCCCCCGCTCCTCGTAGGTGATGCCGAGCGGCACGATGACGACGTCGTCGACCCGGCCGCCGGCGACGGCGCTGAGTGCGATGCGGGCGGTCCCGGTCTTCAACGGGAGGGTGAGCCCCGGGTGGTCGTCGACCCCGCCCTCGGGGAACACCGCGACGCGTCCGCCCGCCGCCAGCACCCCGTGGCACTGTGCGAACGCCGCGGCGTTCGTCGCCGCGTCGAACGACTCCCCGTGGACGTCGTTCCGTCGCGCGACGGGCACGCACATCGCGTACCGGAGCAGCCACGAGAGCCCCCGGATCCGCCACATCGACTTCGCGACGAGGAACCGGGGGAAGAACCCGAGGCATCCGATGAGCACCACCGGATCGGCGAGCCCGTTCGAGTGGTTGCACACGAGGATCGTCGGCCGATCGGCCGGGATGTGGTGGCGGCCCGTGACGTCGACCTGGCGCATGAACACGCGTACGACGACCCGGCACAGCCAGATGAGCGAGCGGGCCCGACCGTTCGTCGGCGCGCCGGCCGTGTTCCGCGTCGTCGTTCCCCGCCCCCGCATGGCCACGACGGTACCGGACGGGTGCCGGCCCGGCGACGGGGGGTCAGGGTCGCCGGACGGTGACGATGGCCTCGGCCACCGCACGATCCCCGGCACCCGCATCGCGGACGGTCACCGCCACGACCGCACCGTCCGGGCGCTCGCCGAGCACCCGGCCCGTCCCCACCACCGGTCCGGAGCGGGCCGGACGCAGGAAGTGCAGCACCGTGTCCCCCGAGTACCACCGACCCCCGAGTCGGCGGCGCGCCGCGTGCTCGGCGGTCTCGGCCACGAGCACCGCGGTCGCGCCGCCGTGGAGGATGCCCCAGGGATTGCGCAGGTCGTCGACCAGGTCGAGGCGGACGTCCCCGGGGGCGGGACCGTCACGGGTCAGGCGGAAGAAGCCGTCGAGGGAACGCGGGCCGTCGGCGGGTGGGTCGATCGGCGCGAGTCGGAACGGGCGCGGATGGTCGGGTGGGCCGCCCTCCGGTACGAGCAGCGACGCGGTCAGCGAGCCCGTGGCCAACGGGGCGCCGTCAGCACCGTGATCGACCGCACGGACCCGCGTGACCGCCGCGGTCCGACCGACCCGGAGCACCTCGGCATCGATCCCGATCGGGCCGACGACGTGCGTGCGCAGGCGCGCGACGAGGAGGTCGGTCGAGACGATCCAGCGTGGGAGGGACGCCAGCCCGCTCGCGATCCCGGCCGCGATGTCGGCCACCGCGGTGAGGATCCCCGAGTGGACCACGCCGTGGACGTCCCGCGTGCCGTCGTGGGCCGGGCAGTGCCCGGTGATGCGGATCGGGCCACCGGCCCCGGTGGTCTCGTGGAGGTCGATGCCGAGGTGGCGGGCGACGGCGCGTCCGGCGTCCGGGTCGTCGAACGCCGGCCTCATCGCTCGGCCCCGGGTGTCCCGACGCGCACGGCGACCGCGCGGGCCAGCGCGGTGCGGCGATCGTCGCCTCCCTCGTCCCGCACCTCGACCTCGAACTGGGCCCAGTCCGACCCGGTCCGCAGCACGCGGGCTTCGGCCCGCACCGGCCCGTGCTTCGCGAGGGCGAGGTAGTCGATCGCGAGGTCGACGCACACGGTGGGCTCGCCGATGATCCGGTCGGCGGCGGTCGTCGCGGCCCCGGCGACGAGCATCGCCACCACGCCACCCTGCATCGCGCCGAGGGTGTTCACGACGAACGGGCTCATCGGAGCCCGGATCGAATCGGGACCGACCTCGATCCCGATCGCGGCCGCTAGGTCGGCGAGGTGGGCGTCGTCGAGTGGTCGGAACTCGTGCCGCACCGGCGCGTCGAGCGGTGCCATGACGGGGTTGGTGTCGCGCCTCGGGAGGATCGCGAACGTCATCGTCGCCGTCCCCACGGGCCGGCCTGCGTCGACGATGAGGTCGACCGCGAGCACCACCGTGGTCCGGCCGCGCCGGACCACGCGTCCCTCCGCGGTGACGGCCCCGGCCCGCACGGGTGCGAGGAGGTGGAGCGTGAGGCCGGAGGTCGCGATCCAATCGGGGCGGGCCGCGAGTGCGGCGAGGCCGCCGCCGGTGGCGTCAACGAGCGTGGCGAGTGCACCCGTGGTGACCTCACCCGTCCCGCCGAGCAGGTGCGGACCGACCGAGAGGTGCGCCGTGCTCGTGAGGTCGGGCCGGTGCTCGACCCCGTACCCGAGCGAGCGCAGCACGTGGTGCGCCGGCGGGTAGCTCACGCCGATCGTGGCGTCGGCGTCTGCCATCGCTCGCGATCAGTCGGTGACGAGCGTGGCCGCCACGTCCGGGACGTAGCGCTGCGTCGACGTGTCGGGGCGCACGTACCCGCCGTCGGCCTGCCGCTTCGGCAGTGTGACCTTCGGCTCGAGGGTGTCGTGGTACGGGACCGAGGCGAGGAGGTGGCTGATGCAGTTGATGCGGGCGCGCCGTTTGTCGTCGGCCTCGACCACCCACCAGGGGCTGTCGGGGGTGTCGGTGTGGACGAACATCGTGTCCTTGGCCCGTGAGTAGTCGACCCAGTGGGCCCGAGAGGCGACGTCGACCGGGCTGAGCTTCCAACGCTTGAGCGGATCGTGGATCCGGGCCTCGAAGCGGCGCTCCTGCTCGTCGTCGCTCACCGAGAACCAGTACTTGATGAGGATGATGCCGTCCTCGATGAGCATGTGCTCGAAGAGGGGGGTCTGTCGCAGGAACAACTGGTACTGCTCGGGGGAGCAGAACCCGAAGACGTGCTCGACGCCGGCCCGGTTGTACCAGGACCGGTCGAACAGGACGATCTCGCCGTTGGTCGGGAGATGCTCGACGTAGCGCTGGAAGTACCACTGTCCTGCTTCTTGCGCAGATGGTGCGGAAAGTGCGATCACACGTGCTCCACGCGGGTTCAGGTGTTCCATGAACCGCTTGATCGTTCCGCCTTCCGCCGCCTCGGGCGAGACGTGTCCGATCGAAAGGCCCGAGGTGCCGCCGGAGAAGCGGCCGTCGGT
>JALRDW010000008.1 GCA_023262065.1 Acidimicrobiia bacterium
TGGGCTACGGGCAGCTGGCGTGGCGACTGCGCGAGGACCCACGGGTCCACGTGCTCGAGCGCACCAACGTTCGCTCGCTCACGCCCGACGACCTGCCCCGGCGACCCGACCTGGTCGTGGCCGACCTGTCGTTCATCTCCCTCGTGACCGTCGCCCCGGCGCTGGCCGCGCTCACGACCCCCGGCGCCGACCTCGTGCTCCTCGTGAAGCCGCAGTTCGAGGCGGGGCGGGACCGCATCGGTAAGGGTGGGATCGTTCGGGACCCGGCGGTGCACCGGGCGGTCCTCGGTGAGGTCGTCGAGGGTCTCGCTCGGAGCGGACTCGGTGTCCGTGCCGCCGTGGCATCCCCGCTCCGGGGCGCCGACGGCAACGTCGAGTTCCTCGTGCACGTCGTGCACGGATCGCCCACCGTCGGGTCGTCCGCACTCGACCGCGTCGTCGCGGAGGTGCACGCATGATCGTCGGACTCGTCCCGCACCCCGACCGGGAGGCGGCGCAGGAGCTCGCGGCGCGCGCCGCCCATCGTCTGCGGGCGCTCGGCGCCTCGGTGCGGGTGCTGGCGGGCGACGCGCCGGCGCTCTCCCAGCACCACGTGGAGGTCGAAGCGTTCGCCGCCGGACTCGACCTGGTGCTGTCGCTCGGCGGCGACGGCACCATGTTGCGCACCGTCGACCTCGTCTCGGACGCCGGCGTGCCGGTTCTCGGTGTGAACGTCGGCCAGCTCGGCTACCTCACCGAGGTCGAGCCGTCGGGGCTCGACGCAGCCCTGGATCGGGTCATCGCCGGCGCCTACACGGTGATCGAGCGGATGATGCTCTCGGTCGTCGTCGAGGGTGCACCGTGCGCCGGTGAGTGGAAGGCACTGAACGAGGCGGTGCTCGAGAAGGGGCGACCCGGCCGGGTGGTGCGACTCGACGTCAGCATCAACGGCACGGCGTTCACGACCTATGCGGCCGACGGTGTCATCGTGGCGACGCCGACGGGTTCGACCGCCTACTCGTTCTCGGCCCGTGGCCCGATCGTGTCGCCGCGCCACGACTGCATGGTCCTCACCCCCGTCTCGCCGCACATGCTCTTCGACCGGGCGCTCGTGCTCGACCCGGAGGAGGAGGTCCGATTCGAGGTGGTGAACGCTCGGTCGGTCGTGCTGACGATCGACGGTCGTGAGATCGGGGAACTCGATGCGGGCGCCACCGTGCGCTGTACGGGGGCGGCTCGACCGGCCCACATCGCGACGCTCGGCCCGCGCGACTTCCACCAGGTCCTCAAGACCAAGTTCGGACTCTCCGACCGGTGAGCGCGGCCTCCCTCCTCGAGCTGCGGGTCAGCGACCTCGGGATCATCGAGGAGCTGTCGGTGGTCTTCAGTCCCGGCCTCACGGTGGTGACCGGGGAGACCGGAGCCGGCAAGACCCTGGTGATGACCGCGCTCGCGCTGCTCGGTGGGGCCCGTGCCGATGCGGGGACCGTCCGATCGGGCGCGTCCGAGGCCCGGGTCGAGGGTCGGTTCCTCGATCCCGCGACGGGTGAGGACACCGTGCTGGCTCGCGTCGTACCGGTGGACGGTCGCAGTCGCGCCTACGTCGACGGCCGGCTCGCAACGGTGGCCGAACTCGGCGAGGTGGCGGGTCGTCTGCTCGACATCCACGGGCAGCACGCGCACCAGGGTCTGCTCGAACCGGCGGTCCAGACCGCGCTCCTCGACGCGTTCGCGGGCGCGCCGGCGAACGAGGCCCGCGTCGCCTACCGCGCCGCACGCGACGAGGTCCGCCGCATCGACGCGGCACTCGCCGCGATGGGCGGGGACGCACGGGCCCGGGCCCGCGAACTCGACCTGCTCACCTTCCAGATCGATGAACTCGAAGCGGCGGGCCTCGTCGACCCCGACGAGGTCGATGCGCTCGCCCTCGAGGAGGCCCGACTCGCCGACGCGGATGCGCTGCGGGACGCGCTCGCCGCGGCGTACGCCGTGCTCGTGGGCTCGGGGGTCGATGCCGCCGGCGCCGCCGCCGGTGCGCTCACCGGCCGGGTCGGCCTCGAGGAGCAGCAGGCGCGCCTGCTCGGGCTGCAGTCGGAGATCCAGGAGGCCGCCCACGATCTGCGCGACGCCCGCGACGCCGTCGTCGTGGATCCGCAGCGCCTCGCCGCCGTGCAGGAACGGCGGCGCCTGCTCCGGGAACTCGGGCGCAAGTACGGGTCCGGTTGCGGAGAGATGCTCGGGTTCCTCGACGAGGCGCGCGCACGACGCGATGAGCTCGCCTCGCACGACGCCCGCGCGGCGGCGCTCGAGTCCGAACGCGCCGAGGCCGTGATCGCCGTGCGAGCCGCCGCAGCGCGCCTGAGTGCCGCGCGTCGGGCGGCGGCCGACGACCTCGCGGCGGGGATCGCCGAGCGGCTCGTCCGGCTCGCGATGCCGTCGGCGCGGCTGCAGGTCGAGGTCGTTGCGGGTCCCGAGACCGATGACGGCGCCGACCGGGTGACCTTCCTCCTCGCGGCGAACACCGGTGAGCCGTTCCGGCCGCTCGCGAAGGCCGCGTCGGGGGGCGAACTGGCCCGGGCGATGCTCGCCGTGCGCGTGGCGCTGCACGCGGCCGGGGTCGGGACCGAGGGCGTCCCGGTGCTGGTGTTCGACGAGGTGTACGCCGGGATCGGCGGCGAGGCCGGATCGGCGGTGGGGCGGGAACTCAAGGCACTGGCCGCCTCGGGCGACGTCATCTGCGTCACGCACCTCGCGCAGGTCGCCGCCCACGCCGACACCCAGGTCGTGGTCACCAAGCGCGCGGTGCAGGATCGGACCGTCGCCATGGCCGAGGTCGTATCCGGCGACGATCGCATCACCGAGCTCTCCCGTATGCTCGCCGGCGTGGGGGAGTCCGAGCACGCACGACGCCACGCCGCGGAGCTCCTCGGCGCCGCCGGGAGCCGCACGTGAGCGCGGTCATCGGTTCCGAGGCGCGGGTGACCGGCTCGTGCCGGGTCGATCGTCGTACCAAGGATCTCGCCAAGCGACTCCGCCCCGGCGAGATCGCGGTGATCGACCACACCGACATCGATCGGGTCGCGGCTGAGAGCCTCATCGCGGCCGGGGTGGCTGCGGTCGTGAACGCCGGGACCTCGATCTCCGGGCGGTACCCGAACGTCGGCCCCATCCGCCTGCTGCGTGCCGGAGTGCCGATCGTCGACGGCGTCGACCGATCCGTCCTCGAGACCGTCGCAGAGGGCGACACGCTCCGCCTCGCGGGCGGTGAGGTGTTCCACGGTCCCGACCGGGTCGCGGTCGGGACCCCGCTCACGATCGACGGCGTCGAGGCCGAGATGGAGGAGGCTCGGGTCAACATCGGCGAGGAACTCCAGCGCTTCGCCGAGAACACCCTCGAGTACATCCGTCGGGAGGCGGACCTCACCTTCGAGCCCGTGACGCTCCCGCCGCTCAAGGTCGACATGAAGGGGCGGCACGCGCTCGTCGTCGTGCGCGGGCACGACTACAAGGACGACCTCCACGCGCTCAAGGCGTACATCAAGGAGTACCGGCCGGTGCTGATCGCGGTCGACGGAGGTGCCGACGCACTCCTCGAGGAGGGGTTCACGCCCGACGTCATCATCGGCGACTTCGACTCGGTCTCCGAGCGCGCGCTCGGGGTCGGGGCCGACCTCGTCCACCACGTGCACCGCGACGGCCGGGCCCCCGGGCGCGAGAACCTCGAGATGTGGGGCGTCCCGTACCACGAGTTCGTCATCGACGGGACGAGCGAGGACGTCGCGATGCTCCTGGCCTTCGAGGCGGGGGCGACCCTCATCGTGGCGGTGGGCACCCACGCCACGATGGTCGAGTTCCTCGACAAGGGGCGGCCGGGCATGTCCTCGACCTTCCTCACCCGGCTCCGCCTCGGGCCCGTGCTCGTCGACGCCAAGGGCGTCTACCGACTCTACGAGGGGCGGGTCCGGCGTCGGGACCTGCTCATGGTCATCGGTGCCGCCCTCGTGGCGATGATCTCGGTGTCCGTCGTCTCCGAGCCGATCCACGTGTTCCTGCGGGGCATCACCCTCTCGCTACGCGACCTCTGGTATTCCGTCTTCGGGGCGCTCTGAGCGCCGGATCCGAACTGAGCCCACCGCATGATCAACTTCCGCTTCCACGTCGTGTCCATCGTCGCCGTGTTCCTGGCCCTCGCCCTCGGCGTCGTGATCGGGTCGACCGTGGTCGACCGAGCCATCGTCAGCTCGCTGCGCAACCGGATCGACCGGGTCGAGCGCAACGCCGACGCGCGACAGGCCGAGAACGAGGCGCTGCGCACCGAGCTGGGTCAGCGCAACGCGACGATCGCCGCGGCCAGCCCGTTCTCCGTCACCGGCCGCCTCACGGGGGTCTCGGTCGCGATCCTGGTCGAGCCGGGCGTCGCCCCGGACGCCGTGGAGAACCTCGTCGCGCTCACCCGCACCGCGGGTTCCACCGTCGGCGGTGTGGTCGACATCACCGACGCCTGGGACGACGACTCCCGCTCGAACGCGCTGCGCACGGCGACGCGCGTCGAGGTCCGAGGGCCCCGTCGGGTCCGCGCCGCGGCGTGGGAGGTCCTCGCTCGACGGCTCGCGGAGGGGGTGGCCGCCGACCCGGCCGACGATGTCCTCGCCCGCCTCGACGAGGCCGGGTTCATCGCGTACCGGGGGATCGGTGACGTGCCGGAGAGCGCGCCCGCCTACCCCGCGTCCTGGCCCGGTGCCGGTGCCCGGTCGGTCTACGTCGTCCGACCCGACGCCGCACCGGCCGCGGAGCAGGCCGCGCGCACGGCGGCCCGGGCGACCGCGCTGGCCGAGGCCGGGGTCGAGACCACTGCGGCCGAGGACCACCGCGATGCGGACGGCGTCCCGAGCCGGGGGGTCGTGCTCGCGAACGTCCGGGATGACGAGGGCCTGCGGGTGCGCCTCTCCACGGTCGACGACTTCGATCTCGTCGACGGCCGTATCGCCACCGTGCTCGCGACGGCCGATCTCGGTCGGGACGTGACGGGTCGGTACGGGTTCGGCGCGGGAGCGGAGGCTCCGATGCCCGCGTGGTGGGTTCCGTGACCGACCCCGAGACCGCGGCCGTCGACGTCGACGGCCGCCGCCCCGGTACGGGGCGCGCCGCCGCCGGCATGGGTGCGGCGGTCGCACTGTCCCGCGGGATCGGGTTCGTCCGGATCCTGACGATCGCCGCGGTCCTCGGCACGACCTACCTCGGCAACACCTACTCGTCGTCGAACTCGGTCTCCAACGTCATCTTCGAACTCCTGGCGGCCGGTGCGCTCTCGGCGGTGCTCGTGCCCACCTTCACGAACCTCTTCGCGGGTTCGGACCGGGCCGAGGTCGAGCGCCTCGCCGGCGGCGTGCTCGGCCTCGCGCTGGCAGTGCTCGGGGTCCTCGTGATCCTCGGCGAGATCTTCGCCGGTTCGATCGCGGGCCTCCTCGTCTCCGGGGTGGACTCGCCCGTGATCGCGGCCCAGCAGCAGGAGCTGTCGACGTTCCTGCTGCGGTTCATGATCCCGCAGATCCTGCTGTACGCCTTCGGGGCCGTCGCCGTGGCGGTCCTGCACGCCCAGCGGCGCTTCATCGTCCCGGCGCTCGCCCCGATCGCGCTCACTGCGGTGGTGGTCACGGGCATGCTCGTGTTCCGGGCGATCGTCGGACCCGGGCGTCCCGGGCTCGACCTGAGTCCGGCGGCGCGCCTGTGCCTCGCGCTGACGGCGACGCTCGGCGTCACCGCGTTCGTCGCGATGCCGATCGTCGCGATGCTGCGGTCGGGGGTGCGACCACGCGTCCACATCCCGCGCCGGGATCCGGCGGTCGGGCGACTGCTGCGGCTCTCGGGCTGGGCGATCCTCCAGCACGCCGCGTTCGGACTCCTGCTCGGCGTGTGCATCGTCATCGGCAACGCGGTCCGTGGGGGCACCGTGGCGTACCAGGTCGCCTTCGTGTTCTTCACCGCGCCGTACGCCGTGCTCGCGGCCCCCGTGCACACGACGGTCCTGCCGGAACTGGCCCAGGACGCGGCTCGCGGAGCATGGTCGGGGTTCGCGGCGTCGGTGCGGTGGGCCCTCGACGCCATGGCGATGCTGCTCCTGCCGATGACGGCCGGCATGGTGGCGCTCGCCGAACCCGGGATGCGTGCGGTGGCGTTCGGGAACGCGTCCTCGCCCCGGGGCGTGCAGCTGCTCGCGGTGGCCGTGGCGACGCTCGCGATCGGCCTCCTGCCGTACGCGGCGTTCTTCCTGTTCGCCCGCTCGTTCTACGCGCTCGATGAGAGCCGGTTGCCCGCGGCGCTCGCGCTCGGTGCTGCGGTCCTGACCGGGATCGTGATGCTCCTCGTCGCACCCCACACCACGGGCGCGGGTCGCGTGGCGGTGCTGGGCCTCGGGAACACCGTCGCATCCACCATCTCGGCGACCGCACTCGGCATCGCACTCCGACGCCGCCTCGGTCATCCGATCCTGCCGGGGACCGTGGTCCGGAGCCTGGCGGTCGCCGTGGTCGTCGGCCTCGGCGTCTGGGCGGCGGCCCGGACCCTCGACCCCGCGGGACGCGTGGCGAGCCTCGTGGTCGTCGCCGCGCTCGCCGTGGTCGGCGGTGCGGGGTACCTCGCCGGGATCCGCCTCCTGGGGGCCCGGGTCCGCCTGCGCCCCCGGCTGTCGGACGGTCCGCGCCCGAGCGCCCCGGGCGCGTGATGATGCGGTGCACGTGACCATCCTCCTCGCCCTCGTCCTCGGGTTCCTCGCCGCGCGACTCGTCACGATGAGCGCGCCGGAACTGCGGGAGTCGCCGGTCCTCGCCCGGACGAACTACCGGGGCCTGCGGTTGGCGACCGCGTCCGGCCTCGTCGTGGTCGCCGGGGTGCTCATCGTCGAGGCCGGTCGGTCGGTGCTCGGTGCGTTCGGGTTCGGTGACGAGCCCGGGGTGAACGCGGCGCGGTCCCTCGTGCTGTTCGCCGTCTTCGGCTTCGCCCTGCTCGGGTTCATCGACGACGTGCTCGGCGGCGAGGACCGGGGGTTCCGAGGGCACCTGCGGGCCCTGCGGGAGGGGCGCGTCACCACGGGCATGCTCAAGTTGGCGGGCGGTGCCGCCATCGCCTTCGTGCTCGCCGCGCAGCCGGGGTTCGTCACCGGCAAGCGACTGCTCGCCGACGCGGTCCTGATCGCGCTCGCGGCGAACCTCGGGAACCTCCTCGATCGGGCGCCGGGGCGCGTGCTGAAGTGCGCGCTCCTCGCCTACGTGCCACTCGCGGTCATCGCCGGGACCGGCCCGGTGGGGATCGCCGTCGCCCCCGTGATGGGTGCGGCGGCCGGCGTGCTGCCCGACGATCTCCGGGAGCGATCGATGCTCGGCGACACCGGGGCCAACCTCCTCGGCGGCGTCCTCGGACTCATGGCGGTGTTCACGCTCGGCCGGGGTGCCCGGACCGCCGTGCTCGTCGGCCTCGTCGTGGCGAACCTGGCCTCGGAGTTCGTCTCCTACAGTCGGGTCATCGAACGCGTGCCCCCGTTGCGATGGGCCGACGGCCTCGGTCGTCGACGCTGACGGGGCCCCTCAGCGAGGGCTGCGGCAGGTACGGCGGTAGACGCCGAGCGTGCCGGGTCCGAGCGAGGCCACCTTGCGGTACCCGTCCTCGGAGAGGCGGGCCGGCAGGTCGGGGAACGACCCCCACCGGACCGGCGAGGTGATGAGGACGAGGCAGACCCGCGGCCGGGCCGCGACCCGCGCGACCGATGCACTGGTGATGCGGATCGAATCGACGGGGGTCTCGATGCGCAGGATCGACGGGTCGACGTACCAGGGCACCGTGGCGCGTCCGGCGCGCCAGACGAAGCCGCCGGTGTCCGTGAGCGCCCAGGACTGCTCCGGGATGGCGCGTGCCGCATCCCGGGCGACCGCCTCGACCCCCCGGTAGGGCTCGGGTCGGTAGAGCGCGCGCAACGAGACCATCTGCAGGGGCACGGTCACCACGAGGACGACCGCGACGACCCGCCACGACGGTCGGTGGCACGCGACGAGCAGCACGATCGGCGGGACGAGGATGTTGACGTGGTTCCGCCACATCGCCGGGTCGATCGCGAGCGTCACGAACGCGGCCAGCAACCACCACCAGAGGAACCGGTCGGCGCCGAACCAGCGGTCCAGGCGAGGACCGTCGGTGGATGCCGCCGTGCGGCCCCGGCGGATCCGAGCCACGAGGGCGGTACCCACCGCGGCGACCGCCAGCACGAGCAGGGTGAGGTCGCGGCGCCCGAGCGTCGACATGGCCTTGTGCCAGTTGGCGAGCACGTCGTGTCGGCCCTCCACCGTGCTGTGGTAGGCGACCGACTGCTCGTAGACGGCTCGGACGCCCCAGGGCACGGCGGCGGCGAGGGCGAACGCGGCGGCGACCAGGGGTACCACCACGGTGTCCCGCCACCGGCGGCTGGAGGCCACCAGGATCCAGGCCACGAGGATCGCCGGCCCCGACAGGAGGCTCTTGGTCCCGACCGCCGCCCCGATCAGGATCGCGACGACCACGGCCCGGTGGGTGGCCGGGCGGGAGCGGTGGTTGAGGGCCTCGGCGACGGCGAAGACGGCGAAGGTGAGCGCGACCCCGTCCGAGGTGATCGGCGCCGTGGTCCACATCACGGCCCCGCTCGCAGCGGCGAGTCCGCCGGCGAGGAGGGCGCCGCCCCGGTCGGTGAGCATCGATGCGATCCGGTAGACGCCGATGGAGATGGCGGCCCCCGCCAGCACCGGCAGCAGTCGCGGCGAGTTCATCCGCTCGAACCCCAGCACGTCGAACACGTGCAGGAGGGGGAGGAACACCGGCCCCTGGGATGAGTACACGGAGATGAACGGGGCGTTCCCGGTGCGCATGGCCACCGCGGAGAGCCCGTAGGTGCCGTCGTCGAAGTGCAGGGCCGTGTCGGCGAGGAATGCGGGGAGCCGGAGCATGATCGCGACGAGACCGAGCAGCGTGGCGTCGAGCGCCTGGGTGCGTCCCCAGGCCCCGGTGCTCGTGCTCGGTGTGCGGCTCACGGCGTCGTCCTCGATCGAAGGTCGCTCCACCCGGTGTGGTGCGTGTTGTTGGAGTTGGGTCCGCCGGGGAACCACGGGAGCGGTGCGTGGAACCTGCCCGCCCAAGCGCGACCCCCGGACCCGCAGATGGTACCGTCGCCATCCCGAGGGCCCCGGGCGGTGCTCATCGGAATCCGATCGGATCGTTCCGGTGCGCGACGCACGAGGCCGAGGCGGATTCTGGTTCTGGAGGGTTCTGGGTTGGCGAAGCACATCTTCGTGACCGGTGGTGTCGCATCGAGTCTCGGGAAGGGACTCACCGCCTCGTCGCTGGGGCGACTGCTCAAGGCACGCGGCCTGCGCGTGACCATGCAGAAACTCGACCCCTACATCAACGTCGATCCGGGCACGATGAACCCGTTCGAGCACGGAGAGGTCTTCGTCACCGATGACGGAGGAGAGACCGACCTCGACCTCGGGCACTACGAGCGGTTCATCGA
>JALRDW010000231.1 GCA_023262065.1 Acidimicrobiia bacterium
CGCCATCGGTGCCCCGGAGGAAGCCGCATTCGATCAGCATCCACAGGCCGCCGATGATGGGAACGAAGCTGATCAGCGTCCACCAGCCCGACTTGTTCCGGTCATGCCAGCGCTTGGCATAGAGCACGATCGAGGTGCCGAGCCCCGGGGTCGACGCCACGTCGAACCCCTCGGGCAGGCCCGCACCGTCGTCCGTGACGATGACCTCGAGCACGCTGTCCTGACGCTCGAGGTGCACACGCACGTTGCCCTCGACCGGTTCGTCGTCGGTGCGCGGGTACGCGTGGTCGACCGCGTTCTGCAGCAGCTCGTTGAGCACGACGGCGAGCGGCGTGGCGGTCTCCCCCGGCACGTAGCCCGCCTCCCCGGTCACGTCGAAGCGCAACCCGCCCTCGCGATCGGCCACGGTCTCCTCGACGACCCGCACGAGGGGCTTGACCACGGCGGTGAAGTCGACCTCCTCGCGCGCCTCCTGGGACAGCGTCTCGTGCACGATGGCGATGGAGCGGATGCGCCGTTCCGACTCCTCGATCGCGGCGCGTGCCTCCCCGGACGCCATGCGCCGGCCCTGGAGCCGGAGCAGCGCCGCGATGGTCTGGAGGTTGTTCTTCACCCGGTGGTGGACCTCCCGGATGGTCGCGTCCTTCGACATGAGCATGCGGTCGCGCCGCCGCAGGTCGGTGACGTCGCGCAGGAGGATGAGGGCCCCGATCGGCTCACGACCCTCGAGCAGGGGCACGACGCGCATGAGGACCGCCGCATCGCCGCGCTCGACCTCCTGGAGCACCGGGAGGCGGCCGCGCCACGCGTGGTCCACCGCGCCGTCGTCGAACCCGAGCTGGTTGATGGCCACGCCGGTCGTGTAGGCGTGGATGCCGAGCCGGTGCAGCGCGCTCACCGCGTTCGGGCTCGCGTAGCGGATCTTGGCCTCGGCATCGAGCACGACCACGCCGTCGCCCACCCGCGGCGCACCCTCGATCTCGAGGTCCTCCCGGGCGAACGGGAACGTGCCGTCTACGACCATCTGCACCAGGTCGTCGTAGACCTCCATGTAGCAGCGTTCGAGGTCGCCGACGCGGCGACCCGACAAGGTGTCGAACTCGCGGCACAGCACCGCGATCGTTCGGTGCCGGAAGGCCACCGGGATCGCCTCGATCTCGATGCGCTGGCCCTCGCCGAGGTCCTCGCCCTCGCTCTCGATGACCTCGGCCCGGTGCAGGGCTCGCAGGGCCATCGGGCGCTCGGCCTCGGTGACGACCTGACCGACGAGGTCGGCCGCGTACAGCGTCTGGCCGGTGGTCGGCCGCACCTGACCGCACACCACGAAGCGGCGTCCCTCCTCGCCCTCGACCGGCACGAGGAGCAGCAGGTCGGAGAACGAGAGGTCGGCGAGGAGGCGCCACGCGACGAGCAACCGCTGGAGGTGCTCGAGGGCCTCGCCCTCGACATCGGTGTGGAGTTGGGTCAACTCCTCGAGCGTCGACACGCCCCGGAGCGTACCGGGCGGTCCGTGAGCCCCCGGAGGCCTCAGGCCGCGCGCACGCCGGCCCGGGCTCCGGTCGCCTCGCGCACGAGGCGACGGGCGAGCGGCCGGAAGATGAACCGATGGAACGGCGCGACCCCGTACCAGTACGCCCGGCCCCACAGCCCGCGCGGCTGGAACCGCGCCCGCTGATCGAGTCGGGCCCCGCGTTCGGTCGGCGTGATCTCCCACTCGAGCCAGGCCTCACCGGGCAGGCGCATCTCGGCCCGCAGCCGCAGCAGGCGGTCGGACTCCACCGCCTCGACCCGCCAGAAGTCCACGACGTCCCCGACCCGCAGCTCGGTCGGGTGCCGGCGGCCACGCCGCATGCCGACCCCGCCGAAGACGAGGTCGAGCACGCCACGGATGCTCCAGAGCCAGTTGCCGACGAGCCAGCCCCGCTCGCCGCCGAGTCGCGTCACCTCGGCGAACAGCGCGGCCGCATCCGCCTCACCCTCCACCCGCTGGTGATCGGCGAACACGACACCACCGGACCAGGACGGGTCGTTCGGCATCGGGTCGGCCGGCGTGCGCCCGAAGAGCTCCGCATCGGTCCACCGAGTCGCCACGTCGAGGTCCCGCACCCGGGTGAGGGCCCGCCGGATGGACTCTCGCGCGTCGATCGGCTCGAAGGGGACGATGCGACGGATCGCGTCGTCGCGCACGACCACCTCGTTGACGAGCGAGTCGATGAGCGGGCGCGCCAGATCGGCGGGCACCGGCGTCACGAGACCGACCCAGAGGCTCGACAGCCGCGGGGTGAGCACCGGCACCGGGATGATGATGCGCCGGCGCAGGCCCGCCTCCTCGGCGTAGAGGTCCATCATGCGGTGGTAGGTGAGGACGTCGGCCCCGCCGATCTCGAGCGTGCGCCCCACCGCCGCCGGTTCGAGCAGCACGCCGACGAGGTAGCGCAGGACGTCCTGCACCCCGATCGGCTGCACGCGGGTCTCCACCCAGCGGGGGGTCGTCATGATCGGGAGCACCTCGACGAGGTACCGGAGCATCTCGAAGCTCGCCGATCCCGAACCGATGATCACCGCGGCTCGCAGTTCGGTCACGGGCACCGGTCCCGACCGCAGCACCGCACCGACGTCGTGCCGGCTCGACAGGTGCGGCGACAGACTCGTGCCGTTGTCGTCGCCGAGGCCCCCGAGGTAGATGATCTGGCGAACCCCGGCGGCCGCGGCCGCGTCCCGCACGTTCGACGCGGCCCGCCGATCGCGCTCCTCCCAGTCCTCGTCCGCGCCGATCGAGTGCACGAGGTAGTAGACGGCATCGATGCCGACGCACGCCGCCGCGGTGCTCTCCGGGTCGAGCACGTCACCCTGGACCACCTCCACCCGATCACGCCACGGTTCGCCGTCGAGCTTGCGCGGCGTGCGGGCCACGCAGCGGACCTCGTGGCCGGCGGCGACGAGTTCGTCGACGAGCCGACGTCCGATGTAGCCGGTCGCCCCGGCCACGAGGACGCGCAGGCTGCGGGAGGGCGGGGTCACGTCGGGATCCATGGTGGGTGTTCGGCGCCGAGGGCCCCGGCGGATCCCCGACCCCGCATGGGCGGGCGCTCAGGCCCCGTCGCCGAAGAGCGCCTCGGCGATCCGGGCGAGGCCGGCGAGGTCGTGGACGTCGACGTCGAGGTTCGGCACGTCCACCACCACGTCGGGCGCCCGGCCCAGTTCCGTGCGCAGTTCGGCCTCCCGGCTCGCGACCACGGCGAAGTTCCGGTAGGAGCCGGCGATCGTGCGCAGCATCCGAGCGTCGAGGCCGGCGTCGCCGAGGGCGGGCTCCCCCGTCGCCGCGAGGCCAGCGGCCAGCTCCTCGGCGTCATCCGTGAGCACGGTGGCCGCCCGAGCACCCTCGGCGCTCGTGAACGAGGCGGGGAGGGTCTTGTTGAGCACGATCGCACCGAACGGGAAGTCCCGGGTGACGAGTTCCTCGCAGAACACCCGAGCCTCGTGCAACGGGGAGGCCTCGAGGGTGGTCACGACCACGAACGTGGTCCGCTTGTCGTGCAGCAGTCGCTCCACCGCGCGGGCCCGGGCGACGAACCCGTCGTACATCGACTGGAAGTTCAGGAAGAACTCGGCGATGTCCTGCAGGAACTGGCTGCCGAGGATGCGATCGGCCACTTGGTAGAACGGCCGGCTCGCGAGGTTCACGAGCCGCGCGCCGCGACCGCCACCGAACCGGTAGGGCGCGGTGAGCCAGCGCAGCAGGCGACCGCCGAAGAACTCGGCCATCCGGTGGGGCGCCTCGAGGAAGTCGAGCGCGTTGCGGGTCGGCGGGGTGTCGATGACGATGAGGTCGTACGCGCCGGACGCGTGCACCTCGAAGAGGCGTTCCATCGCGATGTAGTCGTGGCTCTGCACGAACCGACCGGTGATGTTGTCGTAGAGCGCGTTGTCGATGATGCGCCGGGCCGTGGCCTCGTCCGGTGCGTGCCGCATGACGAGCGCGTCCCAGGACTGCTTCGTGTCGAGCATCGCGGCCCAGAGCTCGCCCCGAGGTGTGAGGCCGACCTCGGTGAACGCCGAGTCCGGCACCCGGGTCTCGACGTTGCCGATCTCGGCGAGGCCCAGCGCCGATGCGAGACGCTTGGCCGGGTCGATCGTGAGCACGAGGACCTTGCCGCCGGTGCGACTCGCCGCGCCGAGGGCCGTGGCGGCGGCGATGCTCGTCTTGCCGACCCCGCCGGACCCGCACAGCACGATGATCTCCTTGGCCGCGACGAGGCCGCCCAGCGAGGCCCGCTCGCCGCTCACAGCCCGAACTCCGCACCGAGCGAGTCGGCCACGACCCGGGTCTCGCGCATCCCGTGGGTGCGGGTGAACAGGTACGGCAGGTACAGCATCGGCAGATCGACCGCCGCCCGCAGGTTCGCGAGGTGCACGGCTCGGGTCCGTCGCAGCGCGACCGCCAGACGCGCGCCCGAGAGCACGGCGTCGAGACCCGCGTCGTCACCGAGGTGCGCGCCGAGCGCGGCTCGGGCCGCATCGGTGTCGAGCGCCCCGAACGCGGCCTCCTCGGCGCGGGCGAAGAGCTCGGGCAGCACCCGGTTCACGATCACCGCACCGAGCGGGACGTCGAGTTCGGTGCGGGCCCGGGTGACGAGGTCGATCGTCTCCGACACCGGCATCTCCTCCGGCGTCGTGACCACGTTGAGCGCCGTGATCGCCGGGTCCGAGAGGATCTCGATCATCCACTCGGTCTGGGATCGGATGGGCCCGACGCTCACGAGGTCCCGGATCGCGTCCGGCGCGCCCATCTGGGCCACGACGTGGCCGGTCGCCGCGGCGTCGACGAGGACGAGGTCCCACGGGGCCCGACCCTCGATCGACTCGCGCACCTCCCACGCGACCTTGCCGATCGTGAGGACCTCCTTGACCCCCGGGGCGGCGGTGGCGACGAAGTCGAAGACGCGGGCCACGGGTCCGAGGCGGCCGAGCACGGGCACCTTGAGATTGAGTCGCAGGTACTCCCGCAACGAGGCCTCGGTGTCCATCGCGAGCACCGAGATGTTCGGGTGCACCTCGACCGGGTCGAAACCGACCGGCGGGTGCTCGAACTTCGTGCAGATGTCGCCCTTGCCGTCGACCTCGACGATGAGGACCCGCTTGCCGAGGTCGGCCGCGAGCAGCGCGAGCCCGGCGGTGACGGTGGACTTGCCGACGCCACCCTTGCCGGTGACGACGAGCAGGCGCCGCGCCAGGAGGTCGGGCGCGGCCGTCATGGGATCAGCGGCCGAAGCCGACCTTCTTCGTCGCCTCGTCGCCGAGGATCTCGATGTAGGCGATCTTGTCGGTGGGCACCCCGACGCGTCGGCCCTTGGTGTCGGTGAGCCAGAGCATCGGCCCGGCCAGGCCCGCGTCGATGCAGGCGGCGACCGAGTCCTCGGTGCCCTCGACCTCGAGCTGCTGCTCCTTCGCCGAGTAGATGACGCCGATCTTGACTTCCATCGTTCCGATACCTCTCGGGGGGCGGGTGCTCGCCGCATGGTAGCGGCGGGGCGGGCGGGTCAGTTGATGCGGAGTTCCGGCCGACGGATCTGGCGCGGCGCGAGCTCGGTGTCGATGCGCTCGGCCGCCTCACGGAAGGCCACCGCGGCCTGGTCGTCCGGATGGGCCACGGTGATCGGGTGGCCGTCGTCGCCCCCCTCCCGCAGGACCGGCACGAGCGGGACCCGGGCGAGCAGCGGCACCTCGAG
>JALRDW010000261.1 GCA_023262065.1 Acidimicrobiia bacterium
GTAGCCGCACAGGTCGAGGTCGACGAGTTCGCAGTCCTCCTCGATCGACCACGGGGGTCGGTCGTGCATGAGGGCCGTGAGCGGGGACACCCGGTTCGTCGCCTCCCACTGGCGGAGCGATCGCTTGTAGCGCGGGTCGATCCCGTCGGGACCGGGGCCGTCGCCCATCACGGGGACCGGCTCCGCGACCTCCCACCACGGCATGGACCGCAGGCGTCGATCGGTGGCGAGCAGGTTGACGAGGTGGGTGGTGCCGGAACGGGGGAGTCCGACGACGATGATCGGCGGCTCGAGATCCACCTCGAGACTCTCCGGGTTCCGACGGGTGAAGTCCTCGAACCGGAGCCGGGCCCGCAGCAGACCGAGCAGCCGTTCCCGGATGATCCAGCGCCCGAGGCCGGTCAGACCGGTGTCGGCCTCGACCGCTGCGACCATCACCCGGAGGCGATCGACGAGGGTGGGGTCGCCGAGGTCATCGAGCCCGGTGTCGCGCCGGGCCCGTTCGACGAGGCGATCGGGATCGAGGTCGGCCTCCATCGCGCGGGCCATGTCGTGGAAGGCCTGCTCGTCCGCGTCGCGCCGGGGCTCGCGCAGATCGGCGATGCGGACCTCGCGCACTGGCCCTTCCCCCGGTTCGAACGCATCGGATACGACGGTCGCCACTATTGCCGACGCGCGGGAGGCGCCGCTACCGTCGCCACCCGTGGGCCCGGTCGCTGGATTCTCCCGTCGTGACGTCACCGATGAGGAGGCCGCGGCCTTCGACCTCGATGGCTTCGTCGTGCTGCGCGACATCCTGGATCCGGCGGTCGTCCTCGCCATGGCCGAGCCGGTGGATCGCGCCCTCGGCGCACCGGAGACCGCAGACGTCGGAGCCTTCGCCGGCAAGGGCGAGCAGCCGGCGTTCCGCGCCGGCGTGGACCACTGGCGGGCCGACCCGGCCTTCGCCGTCTTCTCGTTGGACCCGGCCCTCGGTGCCATCTCGGCCCGTCTGCTCGGGAGCGGCGCGGTCAACCTCTACGAGGACAGCATCCTCGTGAAGGAGCCGGGCGCGCCGTTCCGCACCGAGTTCCACACCGACGCCGCGTACTTCCACATCTCGGGGGAGCAGGCCTGCACGCTCTGGATCCCGCTCGACGAGGTGGACGCGAGCAGCGGTGCGCTCGAGTACGTCCGAGGCTCGCACCGGTGGGACCGCGAGTTCCGCCCCAACCTGTTCACGGTCCCGGATTCCATCCCGGGCACTGAGGGCGAGCCGGTGCCCGACGTGCTCGGGGACGCGGGTCTGCGCGAACTCGTCGTCGGGTCCGCGCTCGGTCCCGGCGATGTGGCCGTGCACCACTACCGGACGATCCACGGTTCGCCGGCGAACACGCACGCCACCCGTCGGCGCCGTGCGATCTCGTTGCGGTACTGCGGCGACGACGTGCGTTACCGGTTCCGGGCCGGGATGCCGGTCCGGCGGACCCAGCGGGGTCACACCGACGGTGACCCGCTCGACCCGCTCGACTGCCCGCGGGTCTGGCCCGGCGCCTGACGGCGGTCGGGTCGGGGTCCTACGCTCTCCACCGCAGTCCGGGTGATGGGGGCCGAGGTGGACGACTCGCAGGTGAACGTCGAGCAGGGGACGAGCGTCGGGCGCTGCCTGCAGTGGTCCGCCGCACTGTTCTCGGTGGCGGCCGCGGCCATCCACTTCGGTGCGATGGGAGAGCATGCCGGTGTCTCCTGGTCCCATGGCCTCTTCTTCGCCGGTGCGGCGTGGTGCGAACTCGTCCTCGCGGCCTGGATCCTGTGGCGTCCGACCCGCAACGCGGCGTGGTTCGGCATCGCCCTCAACGTCGTCGTGCTCGCGGTCTGGGTCGCCTCGCGGACCGTGGGCATCCCGATCGGCGGTGATGGCACCCCCGAGGTGGTGGGCTTCGCGGACACGTTGGCATCGCTGCTCGCAGTCGCGACCGTCATCGCGTGCGTCGCCCTCCTCGCGCCGAGTGTGGCCGGCGCCCGCGTCGGGCGAGGGCTCGGCATCGCGGGCGTCGTGGTCATCGGCATCGTGTCGACCGCGCTGGCCACGGCCGCGTTCACGCCGAGTTTCGCCGCCGCCGACGGTCACGATCATGCGGGATCGGGTTCGGCCGCAGCCGGGCACGGCCACGGTGGGGGCGGGGCGTCCGACGATCGCGGGTTCGCTGCGCTCGCGAACGGCGAGCAGCACGACCACGCGTTCACGCTCCCGTTGACCGCCCGCGAGCGGATCGAACTGGGGCGTCAACTCGCGCTCGCCCGGGAGACCGCGTTGCGCTACCCGACGGTGGCCGACGCCGAGGCCGCCGGCCTGCGCCGGGCCGGGCCGTTCTCCCCGGGTCTCGGGGCGCACTACATCAACTTCGCGAACGCCTCCGGTCCGCCGAACGGGGTGATGGACGACGAGTGGATCGGTCGGCCGCTCGCCTGGATGTACGACGGCACGAAGCCGACCTCGCGCATCGCCGGGTTGTTCTACGGGAGTTCGGTCGAGAACCCGGAGGGTTTCGCGGGTCCGAACGACGTGTGGCACGCGCACCGGAACGCGTGCATCGTGCAGACCCCGACCGGGATCGACGCGCCGCTCGGCGCCGATCAGCCCGTGACCGAGCGGCAGTGCGATGCGGTCGGGGGGATGCTGATCCGCCAGACCCAGCAACTCCTGCACGTCTGGGTGGTCCCCGGATACGAGAGCCCCGAGGGTGTGTACGCGCACCTCTCGTCGGCCATCACCTGTGATGACGGGACCTACCGGGTCATCGAGGACATCACCAAGGTCGGGAAGCGCACGTCGATCTGCGTCAGCGGGACGGAGTAGGAGGCGGGCATGCGCGACGCGCCGAAGATCACGATGGTGGGGGCGGGCGGTATGTCGTTCGGCCCCACGATGGCGAACGACGTCATCCACACCCGGTCGCTGCGGGGGGCACGCCTCATGCTCCACGACCTCAACCCGGAGCGGCTCGAGCGTGCGTACCAGTTCGCGAACAAGCTGAACGCCGCCTCCGGCTCGCCGATCCTCATCGATCGCTCCACCGACGCCGAGGCGGCACTGTCCCGCAGCGACTTCGTGATCTCGAGCGCCGAGTTCGGGCGGTTCGAGCACTGGCGTCAGGACTACGAGGTCCCGAACCGTCACGGCGCCACCCAGATCACGGGCGAGAACGGAGGCCCCGGGGCGGTGTTCCACTCGCTCCGCAGCATCGCGAACACCCTGAGCATCTGCGAGAGCGTCGAGCGGTATGCGCCCGACGCCTTCTTCATCAACCTCTCGAACCCGATGAGTCGGGTCACCCTGGCGATCAATCGGGCCACCCGCCTCCGGAACGTCGGGATGTGCCACGAGATGCCGTTGGGCGTGAAGCGCATCTGCCGGCGCCTCCGCATCGACCCGAAGGACGTCGAGGCGAAGGCGTCCGGCATCAACCACTTCACCTTCTTCACGGAGTTCCGCAACACCCGCACGGGGGAGG
Organism: Acidimicrobiia bacterium; assembly: GCA_023262065.1. Taxonomy (GTDB): domain Bacteria; phylum Actinomycetota; class Acidimicrobiia; order IMCC26256; family IMCC26256; genus IMCC26256. The sequence goes on from JALRDW010000261.1 coordinate 3,495, forward strand.
ACCTCCTCCCGCGCATCAAGGCGTTCTACGGCCGACGGTTCTTCGACTACTCGCCGAGGCTGCAGCGATTCGCCCGGTCCATCGACCGCAACGTGGTCGGCGGGTTCTTCGTCGAGTTCAACTACATGCCGCTCGTGGCGCGCTTCGTCCGGGAGTACGACCTCGTGCCCTGCTCGGTGGACAGCCACATCGGGGAGTACGTGCCGTTCGCACGCGAGGTCGCCGACTTCGTCCCGGTACCGCTCGACTTCCACGAGCCGGTGATGGTCAAGCTCGAGCGCGCGGCCCAGTGGGTCGCGGGGACGAAGGTCCCGCTGCCGCTGCACCTCATGGGGCACTCCGACGAGGAGGTCATCTCCATCGTGGAGGCGATGTGGACCGGTGCACCGCAGCGGATCGATGCGGTGAACGTGCCGAACCGGGGGTACATCCCCGACGTGGCGGACGGCGCGATCGTCGAGGTCGGCGCCACGGTGGATGCCGACGGCGTCCACCCCGAGGAGATGCCGGCTCTGGGCGCACCGCTCGCCGGGTGGATCGCGGTGCAGACCGCACTGCAGGACAAGATCGTCGACGCCGCGATCA
>JALRDW010000266.1 GCA_023262065.1 Acidimicrobiia bacterium
CGTGCGCGACCCCGGAGATGCCGGTGAAGTCGAGGATGTCGGACTTCGGGTTGCCGATGGTCTCGCCGTAGAAGGCCCGCGTGTTCGGGCGGATCGCCGCACGCCATGCGTCGAGGTCGTCGGGGTCGTCGACGAAGGAGACCTCCACGCCCATCTTCGGGAACGTGTAGTGCAGTTGGTTGTAGGTGCCGCCGTAGAGCGAGGCCGAGGACACGATGTGTCCGCCGTTCTCGGCGAGGTTGAGCAGCGCGAGCGTCTGGGCGGCCTGCCCGGAGGAGGTCGCGAGGGCCCCGACGCCGCCCTCGAGGTCGGCGATGCGACCCTCGAAGGCCTCCTGGGTGGGATTCATGATCCGGGTGTAGATGTTGCCGAGCTCGGCGAGGCCGAACAGGTTCGCGGCGTGGTCGGTGTCGCGGAACACGTACGACGTCGTCTGGTAGATCGGGACGGCGCGGGCACCGGTGGTGGGGTCCGGGGCGGTGCCGGCGTGGATCTGACGGGTCTCGAAGCCGTGGTCGGCCATGGTGGGCTCCTCGTCGGAACGGGTGCGGGAACGGTGCGGAACGGTAGGGGCGCTAAATCTGACCCGTCAAGTCGGATTTAGGCGCCATACCCCGCCGCTCCGGGCCGGGTGGTGGCGCGCCTACCGTGCGGCGATGGCCCCCGACCGCACCTCGTTCGACCGGTACGCCGGGGCGCCGATCACCGAGGACGACGCCACGATCGCCGCCCACCTCGCCGACCTCAGCGTCCCGACGCTCATGTGCTCGATGGTGCACATGACCGGCGATCCCTCGATCCTCGACGGGTTGCCCCGGCCGGCCGGGATCTACCTCAACGAGGTCCAGGGCTTCATGACCCCGGAGGACCAGGCGGTCGTGCGGGCGCGGGCCCTCGAGGTCATCCGTGCCTACCGCGACGGTGGCTGCGTCCCCGGACCCGCCCTCGACGGGGCCACGGTGCACTCGCTCATGGAGCTGCTCGTGGCGGGGGAGGTCCCCGACGAGTACGTGCCGCTGCTGCTCGAGGAACTCGGACTCGACGGTGACGATGCGCGCACGATCGGCTGGCCCGGGCCCGCCACCCCCGACGCCCGGGCGGGGCTGCACGTGGTCGTGATCGGGGCCGGCATGTCGGGGCTGCTGGCGGCGGTGCGCCTCGCCGACGCCGGGATCCCGTACACGGTCATCGAGAAGAACCCGGACGTCGGAGGCACCTGGTTCGAGAACCGGTACCCGGGATGTCGGGTCGACGTCGGCAACCACTTCTACTGCTACTCCTTCGCACCCAACCCCGACTGGAGCGAGTTCTTCGCCCGTCAGCCCGAGCTCCAGCGCTACTTCTCCGATTGCGCCGACGCGTTCGGTCTGCGGGCCAACATCCGCTTCGGCACCGAGGTGACGCGCGCGGTCTGGGACCAGGACGCCGGGACCTGGCGGGTCGAGGTGCGCGACGTCGACGGCACGGCCGCGACGATCGACGCGACGGCCGTGATCAGCGCGGTCGGCCAACTCAACCGTCCGAAGCTCCCCGACATCCCGGGGCGCGAGTCGTTCGCCGGGATCGCCATGCACTCGGCCCAGTGGGTGGACGGGACCGACCTCGCCGGACGGCGCGTCGCCGTGATCGGCACCGGCGCGAGTGCGTTCCAGATCGTGCCGACGATCGCGGAGGAGGTCGCGCACCTCGACGTGTTCCAGCGTTCGGCGCCGTGGATGTTCCCGAACCCGGCGTACCACGACACGACCGGGGACGGAGTGCGCTGGGCGATGCGGCACCTCCCGTACTACGGACGCTGGTACCGGTTCCTCATCTTCTGGCCCGCGTGCGACGGCGGGTTGCCCGCGATGCGCATCGATCCCGACTACCCGCACCAGGACCGCGCGATCAGCGAGATCAACGACGCCGCACGCGAGTTCTTCACCGGCTGGATCGCCGGTCAGGTCGGCGACGATCCGGACCTGCTCGCCAAGGTGATCCCCGACCACGTCTGCCTCGGCACGCGGACACTGCAGGACAACGGTTCCTGGCTCGCCGCGCTCACCCGGCCCCACGTGGACCTCGTGACCGACCCGATCGAGGTCATCGAGGCCGATGCGATCGTCACCGCGGACGGCACCCGCCACGAGGTGGACGTCATCGTGTTCGCGACCGGGTTCCACGCGAACCGCTACCTCTGGCCGATGGAGATCGTCGGGCGGGACGGTGTGGTGCTC
>JALRDW010000086.1 GCA_023262065.1 Acidimicrobiia bacterium
TGAGCGCCGAGGACTACGACGCCGTGGTCAAGGTGCACCAGTACGGCACCTTCAACTGCGCCCGCCACGCGGCCCCGCACATGAAGGAGGCCGGGTACGGCCGCATCATCAACGTCACCTCGCAGGCCGGCCTGCGAGGCAACTTCGGCCAGACCAACTACGGCTCGGCCAAGGCCGCGATCATGGGACTCACCTACATCTGGGCGATCGAGCTCGGTCGCTACGGCATCACGGTGAACGCGATGTCGCCGGCCGGCGCGACCCGGATGACCGAGGAGCTGTTCGCACGCACCGGCCAGGCCCCGCCGCCCGAGGCGAACCCGGCGCTCAACGCCCCGATGGTCACCTGGCTGGCCTCCGAGGAGGCGGCGCACGTCAACGGGCAGATCCTCGGTCGCACGGACTTCGCGTACACGCTGTACCGCAGCCCGCTGCAGATCGCCTACATGTACCGCGAGGGCGGCTGGGATGTGCAGGGGGTGTCGGAGAACTTCAACAAGATCTTCGCCCAGCAGCTCCAGCCGGTCGGTATGGCGATGCCGGGGGGCATGGAGCACAAGAAGTAACCGCCGCGCACGCTCGGCCGCGTCGGCGACAATGGGACGCATGGCTGAGGATCCCGACGAGGGCGCACACACCGGGGTCCTCGCGCCCGCCCACCGGGCGACGTCGATCGGGTTGTTCCTCGTCATCACCCTCGTGGGCTTCGAGGCGATGGCGATCGCCACGGTGCTGCCTCGGGTGAGTCGTGACCTCGACGGCATCCGGCTCTACGGCTGGGTGTTCTCGGCGTTCCTGCTCGCCTCGCTCCTCGGGATCGTGCTCGCCGGTCGGCTCGCCGACCGGTACGGTCCGGAGCGCCCGTTCCTCCTCGGGCTCGTGCTGTTCTGCGCCGGGTTGGTCATCGGGGGACTCACGCCCTCGATGCCGGTCCTCGTCCTCGGCCGAGCGGTGCAGGGGTTCGGCGCCGGGGTGATCCCGGCGGTGCTCTACGTGGTCATCGGCCGGGCGTACCCCCGAGCGCTCCAGCCCCGGATGTTCGCGCTCATGTCGACGGCCTGGGTCCTCCCGAGCCTCTTCGGCCCGCCGATCGCGGCGGTGATCGCAGCGACGCTCGGGTGGCGGTGGGTCTTCCTCGCACTGCTGCCCGTGGTGCTCGTCGCCGGGGCGCTCGCGGCGCCGTCCATGCGGCGCCTCCAGCCGGTGCCGCAGGATCCCGATGCCGAGCCGCCCGCCTCCCCGCGTGACGCGGTCCTCGTGGCGGTGGGCGCCGGACTGCTCCTCGGCGGGCTCACGGCGACCCGCTGGTACGTGCTCGTCACGCTCGTCGGCGTCGGTCTGCTCGCGGGTGCCGGGGCGTTCCGGCGGTTGACCCCGGTCGGCACGTTGCGGGCCCGTCCCGGTCCGCCGGCCGCGGTGCTCGCACGCGGGATGCTGACCTTCGCCTTCTTCGGGGTCGACGCCTTCGTGACCCTCGCGGTGCAGGAGGTGCGGGGTGGGAGCGTGGCGCTCGGTGGCGTGGCGCTGGCGGCCGGGGGGATCGCGTGGACCTCGGCGTCGTGGACCCAGCAGCACTTCATCCACCGGGTCGGCGCGGCCCGGCTCGTGCGTATCGGCTTCGCCGTCGTGGGGGCCGCGATCGTGATCTTCTCGGTGGCCCTGCTGCCGGCGGTCCCCATCGCGACCTTCGTGGTCGCGTGGGCGGTGGCGGGCTTCGGCATCGGTCTCGCGTACGCCCCGATCTCGATCGTCGTGCTCGGCGCGGCGGAACCGGGCCGCGAGGGCCACGCGAGCGCGGCGATCCAGTTGACCGACGTGCTCGGGTGCGCGCTCGGGATCGGCGTGGGCGGTGCGCTCGTGGCGTGGGGTGAGGGAGCGGGGTGGGCCCCGGCCTCGGCCCTGCACCTCGGGGCGACGATCGATCTCGTCGTCGCGCTCGCCGGCGTCACCATCGCGTCCCGGCTGCGGCGATCGGGCGCCGAGGCGTCGACCCCGGTGCCGAATCCGGCCGCCTAGCCTCGGGCACCGATGTCGACCGCGCCCTCCGCCGCCGTCCGCCGGCTCACCGCCTTCCTCGCGACCGGGATGGGTCCTGACGATGACGTGCTGCGGGACGCGCGCGCCGCCCGGGCATGGTGTCGTGACCACGATCTCGATCCCGGCCGGCGGCCCTTCGTCGGACCCGACCTCGTCCATCTGCGGGCGCTGCGGACCGCCCTGCGCGGGGCGGTCGCCGACCCGCGCGGCGCGTCGGCGCGCCGGGTCGGCGGGCTCGCCCGCCGGGCGCGCCTCGGGGTGGTCATCGGATCCCGGGGCCCCGAGGTCGCACCGATGGCGCCGGGTGCCGACGGGGTGATCGGCCGCATCCTCCTCGACGCCGTGGACGCCACGACATCCGGTGCCTGGGCCCGCATCCGGACCTGTGCGGCGCCCGGGTGTGCGGGCGTGTTCCTCGACACCTCGCGGAGCGGGACCCGCCGGTGGTGCGACATGGCCCGGTGCGGCAACCGCACCAAGGTCCGGGCGCACCGGGCCCGGACCCGGGCCGAGGTGGCCGGGTGAGGGCGAGCGGGATCGACCACGTCGTGCTCGTCGTCACCGATGTCGAACGGGCACTCGGTTGGTACTGCGACCGGCTCGGGCTCGAGCCGGTCCGGGTCGACGAGTGGCGCCGCGGTGAGGTGCCGTTCGTGTCGGTGCGCCTCGACGCCACGACGATCATCGACCTGGTGGCCGGCTCGCGCACGGGGGTGAACGTCGACCACCTGTGCCTCATCGTCGAGGGGGCTGACCTCCACGCGCTGGTCGAGGGCGGCGCGTTCGAGTGCGAGGGTCCGCCCCGGCGCCTGTTCGGCGCCCGCGGCGTCGGCTGGGGTGTGTACGTGCGGGATCCCGATGGCAACCGGATCGAACTGCGGCACTACGGCGAGGAGCCGGGTGCACCGGCCTGACCGCTACAGGAATCGTCGCAGCAGCTTCTGCTTCTGCTCGGTGTACGGCGGGTAGGCGATCGGCGGGTCGAGGCGCGTCGGCTTGCGCAGCACACTCTTGCGGTGGCTGAAGGTCTCGAACGTCGATCGACCGTGGTACGCGCCCTGTCCGCTCTCGCCCACGCCGCCGAACGGCAGGGTCGGCGGCACGAGGTGGTAGAGCGTCGCGTTGACGCACACCCCGCCGGAGGATGTCTCAGCGAGGACGCGCTCGACGACCCGCTTCGACTCGGCGAACACGTAGAGGGCGAGCGGCTTGTCGCGATCGTTGATGAAGGTGATCGCCTCGTCGACGCCGCCGACGGGGAGGATCGGCAGGATCGGACCGAAGATCTCCTCCTGCATGACCCGCGCCGCGGGGTCCGTGCCCACGAGCGCCGTGGGGGCCATGTAGCGGTCGGCCTCGTCGCGCCCGCCGCCGAACGCCGGCGTGCCCGCCCCCTCGCCGTCGACGAGTGCGGCGATCCGGCCGAAGTGGCGTCCGTTGATGATGCGGCCGAAGTCCGGCGAGGCCTGCGGGTCGTCCCCGTAGAACTCGCGGACCGCAGCGCCGAGTTCCTCGACGAACGCGTCGGCCACGGAGCGGTCGACGAGGACGTAGTCGGGCGCGATGCAGGTCTGACCGGAGTTCAGGAACTTGCCCCACGCGATCCGCTTCGCCGCGACGCCGAGGTTCGCCGAGGCATCGACGTAGGTCGGACTCTTGCCACCCAGTTCGAGGGTGACCGGCGTGAGGTGCTTCGCCGCGGCCGCCATGACCACGCGCCCGATGGCGCCGTTGCCCGTGTAGAAGACGTGGTCCCATCGCTGCTCGAGCAGTGCCGTCGTCTCGTCGACCGCGCCCTCGACCAGGCGGATCGCCGCCGGGTCGAGGTACTGCGGCAGGAGGCGGGCGAGGGTCGCCGAGACGGTCGCCGAGACCTCGGACGGCTTGAGCACCGCGCAGTTCCCGGCGGCGATCGCACCGACGAGCGGTGCGAGCAGCAGCTGCACCGGGTAGTTCCACGGTCCGATGATGAGGACGACGCCGAGCGGGTCACGGTGGATGCGGCCGCGGCCCGGCCGCTGCTTCACCGGGATCCCCACCCGTTCCGGGCGGACCCAGCGGTCGAGGTGCTTGAGCGTCACGTCGATCTCGGCGCGCACGAAGGCGAGTTCGGTGAGGAAGGCCTCGATCGCCGGCTTGCCGAGGTCGATGCGCAGCGCACCGAGGAGGTCCTCCTCGCACTCGGCGAGCATGCGCCGCAGGGCGCGCAACTGCTCCTTGCGCCACGAGAGGTCTCGGGTCCGGCCGGTCGCGAAGGTCGCCCGCAGCCCGGCGAGGAGCGCGGCGGCGTCGAGGTCCGGGGTCGCGGGTGCGACCGGCGGGGTGGCGGTGGCGGTCATGGGTCCTCCAGAGGGTGCCGGAAACGGGGCCTCGGTGGCGATCGTACGGCGGGCGGTGGGGGCCGCGCCGTGCCCTCAGAGCAGGTCGAGGATGGCGGTGAGGTCGGCCCCGACCGTGACGCCCCGGCCCCGGGGCTCGTCGTGGGGGCAGGTGCCGTCCGGCCAGTGACCGTCCCGCCGCAGGTACAGGGGGGTGATGCCGGCCGCGAGCGGTCCCTCGACGTCGGCGTTCCAGGTGTCGCCGGCGAACACGACCGACTCGGGCTCGAGGCCAGCGGCCGCCAGCGTGTGCGCGTAGATGCGGGGATGCGGCTTGCGGGCTCCGACCCACGCCGAGGACACGACCACGTCGATCGCCTCGGTGAGCCCGGCCTCGGCGATCGCCTCGTGCAAGTCCCAGTCCCAGTTCGAGCACACGACGATGCACAGGCCCCTGGACCGCAGGTCGGCCAGCAGCCCGGGGACCTCGTCGTAGGCCTCGAGGACCCGGGTGGACTGGCCCTCGCGCAACTTCGCCGCGATCAGGTCGTGCTCGTCCGGGTGGACGTCGGACTCGGTGAGCATGGCGAGCGTGCGCTCGTGCTGCCAGGCCGTGTAGTGGTCCCGGGAGACCGAGTGCTCGTCGTGCTCCAGCCCGTCGAGGCCGTGGTCGAAGAACCGGTCCCGGGCCGCCGGGTCGAGCGCGTAGCCGTGCTCGGCGAGGGCCTGCTCGATGGAGAACCAGTGCGTGGCCCGGGCGAGGGTGCCGTAGAAGTCGAGGAGCACGCCGCGGGCGGTGGGGGAGGTCATGGCCCCATGGTGCCAGCGGGCCCGGACACCCGGGGAACCGCCCCGGGGCCGGGCGGGGCGGCCGACGGACCGATCGCGGGCCCGACCCCCGTTCCCTACCTACCGGTAGGTAGGCTGCCCGCATGCGCCGTTACCCGAAGCCGTCGACGATCCACCGAACCCCCGAGGAGCACGTCAACTGGCCGGCCTCGGTGCCGTTCCTGCTCGTGCACCTGCTCCCACTCCTCGCCGTGTTCACCGGGGTCACGACGACGGCACTCGTCCTGTTCGCCGTCACCTTCTTCGGGCGCATGTGGCTCGTCACCGCCGGCTACCACCGGTACTTCTCGCACCGCGCCTACCGGATGGGCCGCATCCCGCAGTTCCTCATGGCCTTCGGAGCCGAGACCTCGGCGCAGAAGGGTGTGCTCTGGTGGGCGTCCCACCACCGCAACCACCACCAGTACTCGGACACCGAGCGCGATCTGCACTCGCCGCGCAAGGGGTTCTGGTGGAGCCACGTCGGCTGGATCCTGTGCGACAAGTACAAGGGGTACGAGCCCGACCGGATCCGCGACTTCCAGAAGTTCCCCGAACTCGTGTTCATCTCGAAGCACGACTGGATCCCGACCTGGTCGCTCGGCATCGCGTGCTTCCTCATCGGTGGGTGGAGCGGGCTCGTCGTCGGCTTCTTCGCGTCGACGGTGCTGCTCTGGCACACGACGTTCCTCGTGAACTCGGCGGCGCACGTCTTCGGGCGTCGTCGGTACGACACCGACGACACGAGCCGCAACTCGCTCATCATCGCCCTGCTGACGGGGGGCGAGGGGTGGCACAACAACCACCACCACTACCAGGCCTCGGCTCGCCAGGGGTTCTTCTGGTGGGAGATCGACACCACGTACTACGGCCTCAAGGTGCTCTCGTGGTTGGGCATCGTGAAGGACCTGCGCAAGCCCCCGGACCGAGTGCGGTACCCGGAGCGCGCGTCCGACGACGTGCTCGAACCCGCCTGACGCGACATCAGGGGACCGCCGCGCTGCGCGCGTGCGAGCGCCTCGCCGACCGCCCTCGGTGAACCTCCGCGTTCCGGGGAACCGCGGACGTGCGCCGGTCGTTCCGATGTCGGACCCGCTCGCCCGAGCGGTTCCGGGAGGAACGAACGTGATGCACCCATCGATGCCCGAGTTCGCGAGCGGCTGCGCCGGACGTGATCGTGCCGACGCGCTCGATCTCGAACCCCTGCTCGTGCCGATCCGCACAGGCATGACCGACCGGCATCCCACGGACCTGCTCGAGATCCAGCTCGAGACCGCGGCCGAGCAGCTCCGGATCGCCCGCGAGCGACTCGTCCGATCGCGCCGCCGCGTGGCCGAGCTGCAGGAGGCGGTCGGACAGGTGCAGGCCTTCCTCGATCTCGCCCGCCGCCGGTGCGCCGTCCCGGCCTGAGGTCGGTCAGACGCCGAGGCGCAGCGGCACGCGCAGGATGCCGGCGATGACGCCGGAGGCGAGCCGCTCGACCGCTCCCGCCGGTTCCAGCGTGGCGAACCGGCGCGCCGCCTCCTCGAGGAACACCCGGGCCTCGAGCCGGGCGAGCACCGCGCCGAGGCAGAAGTGCTCGCCGAACCCGAGGGAGACGTGGGGATTCGGATCCCGGGTCGCGTCGAAGGACCCGGCCGTGTCCCCGAACACCTCCTCGTCCCGATTCGCCGCGGCGTAGACGAGCAGGACCGGCTCGCCGGCCCGGATCGTCTCGCCCCGCACCTCGACGTCGCGGGTCGCCGTGCGCATGAACGAGATCACCGGCGTGGTCCAGCGCAGGCACTCCTCGACGGCGACCGGGATCGTCTCCGGGTGTGCGCGCAGCCTGGTCCACTGGTCGGGGTGCTCGCTGAACGCCAGGAGCGCGCCGCTCACCAGGTTGCGGGTCGTCTCGTTCCCGGCCACGAGCAGTTGGCCGTAGAACATCATGAGTTCCGCATCGTCGAGTCCGACACCGTCCACCTCGGCGGTGCAGAGCAGCGAGACGAGGTCGTCGCGCGGATCGGCGCGGCGCTCGGCGACGAGATCGAGGAAGTACACCGCCATCTCGGTGAGCGCGGCCTCGCTCTCCGGTGTCGTGCCCTGCGCCGCCTCGATCATGAGGTCGGTCCACACGCGGAACCGCGGCCAGTCGTCACCGGGTACCCCGAGGAGGTCCGCGATCACGAGGAGTGGGAACGGGACCGCGAGCGTCTCGACCACATCGACCTCGACCCCCGGCTCGACCGCCTCGAGCAGAGCGCGGGCCCGGTCCCGGATCCGGGCCTCGAGCGTGCGGATGTGCGAGGTGGAGAACCCCGGGTTCACGAGCCGGCGGTACCGGCCGTGCTCCGGTGGGTCGACGTACAGCAACGCACCCGGGATCTGCGGGAGGTCGCGCCCGATGTCCATGAGCAGGATCCCCTCCGAGGAGCAGAAGGACCCGGGGTCGCGGGAGATCCGGAGGACGTCGGCGTGCTTCGTCGCGATCCAGCACCCGGGGTCCGCCAGCCATGCCAGCGGTGCCTCACGACGCAGCCGCGCGTACTGGGGGAACGGATCGCCGGCGTAGAGCGCGGGGTCCGCGATCGGGGCGACGAGTTCGGGGTCCGCAGAACGGCCGGTGCTCACGGTGCCATCCTCGCAGAACCGGTGGCGACCGGGCGTCGGTGGCCCGGCGGGTAACCTCGCCGAGCGCATCGTCCGCGATGCGGCACGGTGGTGTAGCCGAGTGGTTCAGGCAAGGGTCTGCAAAACCCTGGACGCGGGTTCAATTCCCGCCACCACCTCACCTGCGGTGCATCACGGGAACTGAGAAGGAAAATTACCGGAGGTGGGACTCGAACC
>JALRDW010000153.1 GCA_023262065.1 Acidimicrobiia bacterium
GGCAGGGGGCGCGAGCAGTTCCAGCTCTCCGGCCCGATGTTCGTGGTGACCGGGTCGAACGAGGAGGAGATGGAGGCGGCGCGGGCCGGGACGCGTCAGCAGATCGCGTTCTACGGCTCGACCCCCGCGTACCGCGGCGTGCTCGAACTGCACGGCTGGGGCGGTCTCCAGGACGACCTCAACCGACTCTCGAAGCAGGGCGAGTGGGTGGAGATGGGTCGCCTGATCGACGACGAGATCCTCGACGCGTTCGCGGTCGTCGGCGAGCCGGAGCAGATCCCGGGCCTCATGCTCGGGCGCTACGGCGACCTGCTCGACCGGGTGTCCTTCTACGCCCCGTACCGGTCCGACCCGACGCGGTGGGCCGGCATCATCGACGCGTTCCACACCGCCTGAGCCATCGGCCGACCGGCGCGCGAGCCGGGCCCGCGGATCAGGCCACGGCGAACCCGAGGATCGCTGCGCTCGCGGCGTCCGGGTCCTCGATCGGGCCGAAGTGGCCCAGGCCGTCCATGGAGAGCAGCGTCGCGCCCGGGATCCGGGCGGCGATCCGCGCGGCGTACTGCGGGGTGATCGTGTCGGTCACCGCGCCGCAGGCGATGGTCGTCGGCGCCGTGATGTTGCCGAGCCGGTCCCAGAGGGTGTGCATCGCGCCCATGGAGTAGACGGCTGCCTCGTGCTCGGGATGGCACTTGAGCTCGACCGTGCCGTCGGGGAGGTCACGCAGACCGTGGTCCACGTACGCGCGCAACGCGTCGGGGTGCAGGGTCGACAGGGGCCGCTTGCGCGCGTAGTTGTCGTACGCAACGTCCCGGGAGGGCCAGATCCGCCGTCGGCGACGCGCGCCCTCGGCGAGCGGGTTGCCGCGGTGGTCGACGTCGCGGGTCGGGAACACGATGGGCTCGAACAGCCACAGCCGTGCGTAGGTCCCCGGCTCCCGCTCCTCCCCGAGGAGCAGCGCAGCCCCGCCCTTCGAGTGGCCCACGGCCAGGAGGCCCGGGTCGCCCGCGATGCCGACCGCGTGGGCGACCGCGAGGGCGTCGTCGGCGAAGCGCTCCCAGTGGTAGGTGCCATCGGGCTCCTCGCCGCTGTCGCCGTGGCCCCGGAAGTCGAGACTCCACACCGAGCGTCCGGCGGCGATGAGCCGCTCGGCCACCGGGGCCCAGACCCGTCCGTGGAAGCCCGTGGGATGGCAGAGCAGCGTCGGTGGTCCGTCGCCGCCCCAGGTGTGGACGGCGAGGTCGGGCGCATCGGCCCGCACGATGCGGTGGGTGGTGGGCACGAGGGGCGCCATCGGGCCATCATGGCAGGCGTGTCGCAGCCGCCGGACGTCGACGCGGTCCACGCCGCCAACCTCGCCTTCTACGCCGCGTTCGAGTCGCGCGACCTCGATGCGCTCGCCGCGGTGTGGGAGCACAGCGACCGGGTGACCGTCGTGCACCCGGGCTGGCCGATCCTGCGCGGCTGGGGCCGGGTGCTCGCCTCCTTCGAGGCGATCTGTGCGAACACCGGCTTCATGCAGTTCGTGCTCACCGACGAACGCGTGACGGTCGAGGGGACGACGGCGTGGGTGACCTGCGAGGAGAACCTGCTCCAGTCGATCTCCTCACGGGAGGGCGCGAACGACCTCGGCGAACTGTCCGGCGCCCGGGTGATCGCAACCAACGTGTTCGTGCGGCACGCCGATGGCTGGCGCATGGTGCACCACCAGGGGTCGCCCGCACCCACGGGCATGCCGGACGAGGGCGATCCGGTCTGAGGTCCGGGTCTCAGCGGGCGGCGCGTTCGGCCGCGTGGTCCTCGGTCGCCTTGGCGATGGCGTGGACCGCCCGGTTCACGAACTCGCCGGCGCTGCCGGTCAGCCAGTCCTTCGACCGCTCCCGCGGGGTGAGTTGGCCCTGGAACCGCGGCATGACGTGCTCGGCGAAGAGTTCGTACGACCGGCGCTTGGCGGTCGGCGCGGCCCAGTCGTGGTCGAGGAACAGGTACGCGCCGAACCCCCCGGCCGATGCCTCCACGAGCTCGGCGATGCGGGCCGCCGCGTCCTCGGGCGTGCCGATGACCGCGAACCCGCTGGCCCGGTTGTTCTCGAGGATCTCCTCGACCGTGGCCCCGGACACCGGCCCGCCCGGCAGCACGTGGCCGAAGTACTCCGCGAACTCGACGATCCCGTGCGCGACGTCGCGCTCGGCCTGCTCGCGGGTCTCGGCGATGTGCATCGGACCGACCAGGCGCCACGTCGACCGATCGACGGTGTGCCCGTGCTCGGTCGCGATCTCGTCCCACATCGCGTAGTGGTGGGCGAGCATGTCCATGCCCTGCTTCGCGGTGGCTGCGATCGAGAGCATGCCGATGCCGTGACGGCCGGCGGCGCGCGCCCCGGTGGGGGAGAAGGACGCCGCGACCGCGACCTCGAGGTGCGGTCGGGTGTACGGCGCGAGTTGGAGGCGCGCATCCTGGAGCGTGAATCCGTCCGTCTCCATCGTCACGGTCTCACCGCGCAGCAGTGCCATGATCGCGTCGAGGCACTCCTCCATGCGGGGCCGCTGGGTGTCCGCCGGGATCCCGAGCATGTGGGCGTCCGAGGTCAGTTGGCCCGGACCGACGCCGAGCATCGCCCGGCCGCGGGTGATGTGGTCGAGCAGCACCATCCGGTCGGCGAGGAGCAGGGGGTGGTGGTAGGGGAGGCTGGCCACGCCCGTGCCGAGGCGGATCGAGCGGGTGCGGGCCGCCGCTGCGGCGATGAACACCTCGGGCGACGCGATGATCTCGACCCCGCCGCTGTGGTGCTCGCCGATCCAGGCCTCGTCGTACCCGAGCCGGTCGAGGTGCTCGATGAGCTCGAGGTCCCGCTCGAGCTCGAGGGTCGGGTTCGTCCCGACCGGGTGGAACGGGGCCATGAACACTCCGAAGCGCATGCCGGGATTCGACCCGCGTGTGCGGCGGCGCGTCAAGCCGGGTCGGCCTCGCTCCAGACGTGCTCGATGAGCTCGGCCTGCCCCCGCACGCCGACCTTGTGGAAGACCCCCGACAGGTAGTTGCGGATCGTGCCCGCGGAGAGGTGCAGGGTCTTCGACATGGTGGTGACCCGGTACCCGTCGACGAGCAGTCGCACGATCTCCTGCTCCCGCGTCGTGAGGCCGTGTCGCGCGGCGACCCGGGCGACCGCGGCGGTGGTCCGCGAGTCGGTCGGCAGCCCCGGCGGTTCATCGTCGACGACCGGTTCGGTGATCGCAGCCAGTCGGTCCGCGATGGAGTCGCTCGGATCGGCGGTGGCGTTGCGGTAGGTCATGGACAGCCAACCCGTCGGCATGGTCTCGGTGCGCCCGATCTCGCAGTCGGCCGGGAAGTACCCGTACCGCCCGACGGTCGCCCGGTAGTGCACGCGGATCCGCACCCTCGAGGTCTCGCCGCTGCGGACCCGGTCCCCGGCGTCGAACAGCAACGGCAGGTCCGACGGGTGGATGCCCGGCACCACCGAGAAGCCCATGATCTTGTCCTCCTCCATGCCCCAGTCGGCGGCGGGCGGGAGCAGGAACTGCAGGCGCCACGCCTCGTCGACGAGGGCGTAGGAGTAGGCGGTCGCGTCACCCGCGAGGGGCGAGGTGACCATGGGCGGTGCGACCGGCTGGGGCAACCCGGGCGAGGGGGTCGGCATGTCGTTCACGTACGCCACCAGGTGGCGCGCGTGCGGCGATCGTTCACCGACGGCGCTCACCGTGAGGAGGCGGCTGATCGATGGTTCCTCGGGCACCGGGATGGTCACGGTGAGGGAGTCGAGGTCACCGCGCACGACGCCGAGCACGGACTCGGTCCGACGGCCGAGGCCGTCGGACCGAGCGCCGACCTCGCAGGATGCCCCGACGAGCTCGCGCCGGGGGCGTCCGAGCACGTGGGCGAAGGCATGGTTCATCGTGACGTAGGTGTACTGGCGGGCGTCGATGAGGGCGACGCCCACGGGCGCGTCCGCGAGGGTCCCGGTCGTGATGAGTTGCGCCAGGTCGAGGACCTCCGCGTCGGGTCCCGCGTCGAACGCAGGCACGACGTCGGACTCGATCCACTCGACCGCCATGTACCGCCGCTCGGGGTCCGGTCCCTCGGCGGCCCGGGCCGTGACGTGGAACAGCACCGGATGACCCTCGGCCGAGAAGTAGACGGCCTGGGTCGTGTACTCGGCGATCTCGCCGAGCAGCAGGCGCTGGAACTTCGTCCGGCCGTGGTGTTCGAGGTCGTCACTCACCTGGATGCCGTTGAGCGCGTCACCCAGTGCCACGCCGACGCGTGCGGCCGAGGCGGTCGCCTCCTCGTCCATCTCGACCAGGGTCACCTTCTCGGGGTCGGTGATGTCGGTGAGCGCTCGGCTCACCGGCGGGCCGGACGTGGCGGGGACCCGGAAGTGGATCGGTGAGGACGGGGACCGGTCTTCCGTCGGATCGTCCACGGCCCTCCCTGCCCTCTGCGCCCGATGCCGGTGTCGCAAGTAGACCACACGATCGGTCCGATGTGGGCCGTCGCGCACGATTCGTGACGTTCTGCGGGTCCGCAGTCCTCAGGCGTCGGTGTGGCGTCGGCCGAGCGAGCGGGAGGTCGCTCGGGTGAACTCGGTCAGTTCGGCCTGGTTGCGGACGCCGACCTTGCGGAAGATCGCCGACAGGTAGTTGCGCACGGTGCCGTCGGAGAGCAGGAGCATCCGTGCGATCGTCGTGACCCGTGATCCGTCGATGATGAAGGCGAGGATCTGGGTCTCCCGCGGGGTCAGATCGTGGGCCGCACCGATCGCCTGCGCGACCGCCGTTGCGTCCCGGCTGCCCACCGATGCACCGTCGTCCTCGGAGCGCGCGGTCGCGGCGATGGCCCGGAGGCGGACCGTCATCGACTCGGGGATGTCGGACCCGAGCATCCGGTTCGTCAGAACGAGCCAGCCCTCGGGCAGTCCGGGCTCCCGGGTGATCTCGGTCTCGCTCGGCAGGTGGCCGCGCACCGGAGTCCGGACCCGGTACCGGGCCCGGGTCACGGCGCGGTCCGACCGCCCGCTGCGGACGAGGTCGGCGTTCGCCAGCAGGCTCGGGATGTCGGCCGGGTTGACGCTGGGCAGCACCGAGATGTCGGCGGCGACGTCCCGGTCCACCCCGAGTGCCTCGAGTGGCGGCTCGATGTACCGCAGACGCCAATCGGCGTCGATGACCGCCCGGGAGTACGCGCCCTCCGGCAGTGGGGTCGAGGTCAGCGGGTGCGGCAGGTCGGCGGTGGGAGCCGTGCGCACGCGCTGGAGCAGGTAGAGCAGCAGGTATCGGGGGTGTCGGGCGACCTCGCCGATGCCGTGGATCGTCACCGTGTTCACCACGGAGGACTCGCCGACGATCGGCAGGGTCATCGTCACCGAATCCACCGTGCCACGGATGACGGCCATCACCTCGCCCGCGTTCGGCGGCAGCGGCGCATCCTCGGGGCGCCCGACCTCCGTGCCGCGGTCCACGAGTTCGCGCCGGGCCACCCCCATCGCAGCCGCGTACGCGTGGTTCACCGTGACGTACACGTTGCGGGACACGTCGATGAGTGCCGCGCCGATCGGTGCCTCGGCGAGGGCGCCGCTCGTGATGAGCTGCGCGACGTCGAGCACCTCCTCGTCCAGCGCGAGGTCGGCCGGCCGCGGGAGACCGACCTCGCGCCACTCGACCTCGACGAGCCGCTGCTCGCGGCCCGCCCGGTCCCGGAAGCGCACGGTGAACCGGAGCGTCACCGGACGCCCCTGACCGTCGAGCAGGGTGCCGAAGGTCTCGTACTCCGGGATCTCGCCCGCCAACAGGCGGTCGTACTTCGCGCCGGCCTCGGCCTGGGTGTCCGGGTCCGCCAGGATCAGCGGGTCGAGCGTCGTGCCACGACCGAGACCGAGCGCCGCCGCGGCGTACTCACCCGGGACGTTGAGTTCGACGATCCGTGACCGCAGCGGATCGGAGACGTCGATGAGGGCGCGCGGGACCGCATCGTTCGGCAGCGGCGACGCACCGGGTGGGGGCGTCGGGCGGACCGTCGGAGCGTCCGTCGCGTCGGATGCCGGCTCTGGATTCACCGCTGCCCCGTTCGGCGGACTCGGTCCGTGGCCCCGGCACCACGGTGGACGACCGATCGCACCTCCCCGAGAGTGAACCACACGGTGTGAGGCCTGACGACCGGATCGCGACGATCCCCACGGAACGTCACGGTCACGCCGGGCACGGTCGGGCCCGCAACGGCGGCGCCGGATCCGGTCAGGCCCGCTCGGCCTCGATGAAGCGTTCGAGTGCCGGCCCGCTCTCGAACGAGGTGATGAGCGCGTACCGGGGGGCGTCGCCGTTGTGCACGACCACATGCCACAAGCGCTGGGTGTCGACCACGAACCGGGCTCCCCGGTGCAGCGGTACCCGTCGCTCGGTCGCGGGGTCGGGGAGTCCGTCGGCATCCATGTCCATGAGGAGCATGTAGGAGTCGGGGTTGTCGGTGAGTTCGACCCAGGAGCGCACCACCCAGCCGTCGCCCTCAGGGTTGAACCGGTTGTTGTCGTCCCGATGGAACGAGCGCAGCGCGGTGTCGTGGTCCTGGGGTTCGAGCTTGATGACCCGGACGCGCCCGAAGTTCGCGCCGACGGCGCGCACGTAGTCCCGCAGTGTCGGGCACAGGTCGGCGTTCGAGGTGAAGACCGCGTCCTTGTCGGCGTGCTCCTGCTCGGCCGACCAGAAACCGCGGCAGTCGAGTTCCCCGTCCATCGTGGCGATCGGGGCGAAGTTCGTGTCGCCGCCGCTCTTCCAGTCCATGTACTCGAGGGCGAGGTACTCGGACTCGGGCACCTCGAACGGCGCGTCGCGCAGGCCCACGAACCCCGTATCGGCGAGGGCGGCCAGCCGGACGTGGTCCGTGTCGCGGGGGATGGCCACGGACCAGTGCTCGAGCGTGGGCCAGAAGGCGGTCGTCATGGCCGAGAGTCTACGGAGGCCGCACCGCCGTCCGGTGGCCGCAGGTGGACCGCCCGGGGATTCGTGACGAAGGTCCCGGGTCAGGTGCCCACCGCGATGGCCTCGAGGACACGGGCCCGCCAGCCCGGGAGGTGGGCACACCCCGCTGGGTCCGTGCGGCCGATGCGCACGAGCACGGTGTCGAGTGCCGGCGCGATGAGGATCGACTGCCCCTCGTAGCCGTTGGCCCAGAACGAACCGAACCGGTCCTCGGCCACCCACCAGTGCAGTGCGTACCGTCGTCCGTCGTCCGGGTCGGTCGATCGGGCGCGGCGCGCGGTGTCGACCCAGCCCGCGGGGAGCACCCGGTCGCCACCCCATACGCCGTCGCGCAGGTACAGGAGGCCGAAGCGGGCGAAGTCGCGGGCGGTCGCGTGCACGAAGGTCGAGGCGATCCAGGTCCCGGCGTCGTCGAAGGTCGGCCGGGCGCTCGTCATGCCGATCGGGTCGAGGAGCCGCTCTCGCAGGTACCGCTCGTACGCCGCACCCGGTCCGAGGATCGACGCGATGTGTCGGGAGAGGATGTTCGAACTCCCGCTCGAGTAGCAGAAGCGGGTGCCGGGCGCGGCCGCGAGGTCGCGGCGAGCCGCGAACGCGGCGACGTCGGCGCGACCCTCGCCGAAGAGCATCGTCACGACGTCGGAGGGGGCGTCGAGGGCGTAGACCTCGCGCCAGTCGAGGCCGTCGCGCATCTCGAGCAGCCGCTCGACCGTGATGTCCCCCCGCGGGTCGTCGGGGTCGGTCCACTCGGGGGCGTCGGGCCGATCCTCGAGCGAGATGCGCCCGTCCGCGACGAGCAGGCCGACCGTGGCGTGGAGCATCGACTTGGCCATCGACCACGAGAGCAGGGGCACGTCGCGATCGACCATCGGGCCGTCGTCGGTGAACGAGGGCAGGCGGTTCGCGTACCGCTCGGTCACGATCCGGCCACCCCGGACCACCAGCACCGCGTAGGTCTCGTGCATCGGTCCGTCGGGATCGAACATCTCGTCGAGGAGGCCCTCGAGGTCGACGCCGGCGGGGAGGTCGCCCATCGGCCAGTCCGTCCCCGGGAACGGGACGCCGACGGGCTGGGGCGGGAGCGGGATGGGTGGCGCGCTCAGATCGGGAGTCCTCCCGTGGCCGCCTGCGTCGTGCCGTGGTCCCGGAACGCAGCGATCGTCCGCTCGGCGGTGCGCATCATGTGGATCTCGTCCGCACCGTCGGCGAACCGGGCCCAGCGGGCGTTCATGTACATGTCCGCGAGGGGGGAGTCCTTCGAGTACCCGAGTGCACCGTGGACCTGGATCGCCCGGTCGATGATCCGGCACAACGAGTTCGCGACGAAGTGCTTGGTCATGGAGACCTCGGACTTGAAGTCCTCCTTGCGGTCGATCTTGTACGCGGCGTGCAGCACCATGAGCTTGCACTGGTACAGCTCGATCGCCGAGTCGGCGATCATCCACTGGATGCCCTGCTTCTCGGCGAGCAGCGAACCGTGCGAGTAGCGGTCCAGGGAACGCGCGACCATGAGGTCCAGTGCGGTCTCGGCCTGGGCGATCCAGCGCATGCAGTGCGCGAGTCGGGCCGGCCCGAGCCGGTACTGGCCGAGCAGGTGACCCTGGCCGCGGCCACCGAGCATCTGGTCTCCGTGCACGCGCAGGTCCTCGATCACGATCTCGGAGTGGCCGTGGCCGCCGTGCATCGTCTCGATCTCGCGCACCTCGTTCCACCCGTCGGACGGGAGGTCGACGATGAACGCGGTGTTCGCCGCCTGCGGCAGGTCGGGGTGCTCCTCGGTGCGGCAGATGAGGATGGCGAACTGGGCCCGGTTGGCCCCACTGATGAACCACTTGTGTCCGTTGATGACCCACTCGTCGCCGTCCTGGTAGGCGTGCGTGCGGATGAGGGTCGGGTCGGAACCGGCGACCTCGGGCTCGGTCATCGCGAAGCACGAACGGCCGCGTCCGGAGCAGAGCAGCTTGAGGTACTTCTCCTTCTGGGCCTCGGTGCCCCAGTGGAGCAGCGTGTGCATGTTGCCCTCGTCCGGCGCCTGGCAGTTGAGTGCGAACGGACCGAAACGCGACTTCGCGGCCTCGGCCTGCACCATGGCGAGCTCGACGTGGCTCAGGCCCATGCCGCCCCACTCCTCCGGCATGTGGGGGAGCCAGAGCCCGCGCTCCATCGCGGCAGCCCGCATCCGGATGACCCCGGCGACGAGGGACTCCCGGTCCTCCTCGTCGATCTCGGCCTCGGTGGGCCGCACGATCTCGTCGATGAACTCACGGACCCGCAGGCGGATCGCCTCGAGCTCGGGGGAGAGGGAGAAGTCGATGGTCATGCCGGGCAGCCTCGCCGCCGCCGGACGGGGCGGTCAAACGGCGGGTGCCGGGGGGTCGACGGCGTGCTTAGGCTCTGCGGGTCGTCGATCGAGGGGGGTCACATGCGGGCGGTGGTCGCGGAGCGCGGGGTGCTCGAGGTGCGGGACCAGGACGAGCCGCGCCCCGAGGCCGGCGAGGTGCTCATCGAGGTCCGGGCGTGCGGCATCTGCGGATCCGACCTCCACACGTTGCAGCACGCGCCGGAGGTCGGCCGGCTCGGCGAGGTGCTCGGTACGACCGGGTTCGACCCGGACCGGCCCTACGTCATGGGCCACGAGTTCTGCGGCGAGGTGGTCGACCTCGGTCCGGGCGTCGAGGGCTCGGGGGTCGCGCCCGGGGACCTCGTCGTGTCGATGCCGTTCCTCGTCCGCCCCGACGCGTTCGTGCCCCTCGGGTTCGTGAACGACCTGCCCGGCGGGTACGCCGAGCGCATGGTGCTCTCCGCCGGCCTGTGCCTGCAGGTGCCGAACGGGCTCGACCACCGCCGAGCCGCGCTCACCGAGCCGATGGCCGTCGCGCTCCACGCGGTCAACCGCTCGGGGATCCGGGCGGGTGAGTCGGCAGTGATCGTCGGCTGTGGGCCGGTGGGGCTCGCGCTCATCCCCTGGCTGCGGAACCTCGGCGTCGGCCCGATCGTCGCCGCCGACCTCGCGCCCGGGCGGCGTGCGAAGGCGGAGTCGATGGGCGCCGACGTCGTGGTCGACCCGCGCGCGGAGTCGGTCATCGACGCGTGGCGGCGGGCCGACGGCGCCCGCGACCTCGTGATCTTCGAGGCGGTCGGGACGCCGGGGATGATCGACCAGGTCGTCGCCGCGGCGCCGGCCCGGGCTCGGCTGCTCATCGCGGGCGTGTGCATGCCCCCCGACACCTTCCGGCCGTTCATCGCGATCGTGAAGGAACTCTCCATGCAGTTCGTCTACTGCTACGACGGCGACGAGTTCGCACACACGCTGCACGCGATCGCCGAGGGGATCGTGGCGGTGGACCCGCTCATCACCGGGATCGTCGGGCTCGACGGGGTGCCGGACGCCTTCGTCGCGCTCGGCTCGCCGGACGCGCACGTGAAGATCGTCGTCGAACCCGGCGCGGATCCGGCGATCGTCGCGCCCTGATCCGACGCGTCGGACCGGTCAGCGGTCGAGGTACGCGCCGACCCCGCTGAACATCCCGCGGTGCCAGCGATCGGGGGTGAGGATCGCGGCGCGCGGGTAGTCCTCCCACATCCAGCGGGCGAAGTTGCGGCGGGTCCACGGGGTGAGGCCCGCCGCTGCGATGGACCATCGGGCCCCGCGCTCGCTGCGCAGGATGCGACCGAGACGGGCGGCGAAGCGGAGGTCGCGGCCGAGCGCGTGTTCCACCCGGTCCCGGTACCGTCGTTCGACGGTGTCGCGCCCGCCGCCGCCGACGATCGACTCGGCCGCGAGGATGCCGGTCTCGATCGACTGGGCGATGCCCTCGCCGGTCATGGGGTCATCGACGGATGCGGCGTCGCCGACGAGCAGTGCGCCGCGTGCGGCCAACCGGTCGGGGGAGTAGTTGACCGGGATCGGCCAGGCCCGGGCCGGACCCTCGAGGCGCGCGTCCGGACCGAGCACCGAGCGGATGCTCGGGCGATCGAGGAGGTCCCGCCAGGTGCGCGCGAGGGCCCGGCCCTTCACGGTCTCCGAGCGGAGCATCCCGAACCCGAGGTTCGCCCGGCCGTCGGGGAGCGGAAAGATCCACGCGTAGCCGGGCAGCAGGTCGCGCTCGAAGAGCACCCAGAGCTCGGACACGTCCACGCCGCTCACGTACTGGCGGAACGCGCTCCACTCGGCATGGCGGGGCGCCGGTGCGAACCCCGCGGCGGCACGAACCCGCGACCAGTGGCCATCGGCGCCGATGATCCAGCGTGCGCGGAGGGTCGAGCCGTCGGCACCGCGCGCGCTGGCCGCGGTGGTGCCGAGTGCGAGGTCGGTGAGCTCCCATCCCTCGTGGACCCGCGCGCCGGCCTCCCGGGCGAGGTCAAGGAGGCGGGCGTCGAGATCCCGGCGCGGGACGACGGCGGCGTGCAACCCGCGGGTCGGGTGCGGCAGACGCACCGTCGCGCCGTCGGGACCGACGATGACCGTCCCGTGGACGGGTCGCGCGGACGGCAGCGTGGCGAGGGTCACACCGAGGCCCTCGAGGAGGTGCAACGCCCGGGTGGTGAGCCCGTCCCCGCAGGTCTTGTCGCGGGGGAACCGGGCCCGGTCGACCACGGCGACCCGCAGCCCGTGGCGGGCGGCGACGGTGGCCGCGGCGCTCCCGGCCGGACCGGCGCCGACGACGAGCAGGTCGAGGTCGTCGGTGCGATCCGGTCCCGGTCCCATGGCGGCGCGGAGGCTACCGGCGGTCCCCGCCACGTTTCGACGCCGGGCCCGCCGATCGGCAACTATTCGCCGGTTCCGAACGGCGTCACCGCCCGCGAGTGGTGCGCCCCGATCGAGCGGGAGACCCATGAACGTCGTTGTCTGCGTGAAGCAGATCCCGGACCCCGCGGTCCCGGGTGAGCTGACCTCCGACCACCGCCTCAAGCGCGACGGCGCGAAGGCCATCCTCGACGAGTCCGACTCGTACGGTGTCGAGATGGCCCTGCAGCTCGTCGACAAGGCGGGCTCGGGCGAGGTGATCCTCGTGTCGATGGCGCCCAACGGTGAGGTCTCCGGCCTGCGGCAGGCCCTCGCGATGGGCGCGGCCCGGGCGGTGCTCGTGTCCGACGACGCACTCGCCGGCGCCGACGCGCTCACCACGTCGAAGATCCTCGCCAAGGCGGTCGAGCGGGCCGGTGGCGCGGACCTCGTGCTCGCGGCGACGGAGTCCTCCGACGGCTACACCGGCACCGTGCCGGCGCAGGTCGCCGAACTCCTCGGATGGCCGTCGCTCACCTTCGCCAAGCAGGTCGACATCGCCGACGGCAAGGTCACGATCCAGCGCCAGACCGAGGCCGGCTACGACGTCGTCGAGGCCTCGCTGCCGGCGGTGGTCAGCGTGACCGCCGGTGTGGTCGAGCCCCGCTACCCCTCGTTCAAGGGGATCATGGCGGCGAAGTCCAAGCCCGTCGACCAGGTGACGGCCTCCGACCTCGGCGTCGCCACCGGCGCCACCGGCCAGGAGATCACGGCCGTCACGCAGGCGCCCGAGCGTCAGGCGGGCGAGAAGATCGAGGACGACGGGACGGGCTTCGAGCGCGTCGTGGCGTTCCTCGAGGACCTCAAGGTCATCTGAGCCCGAGCATCCGGAGAGGAGAACAACGATGAAGATCTGGGTGTTCGCCGAGAGCGAGAACTCCAACCCGACCACCGCGACCCTCGAGATGGTGACCAAGGCCCGCGAGCTGGGCGGCACCATCGAGGCCGTGTACGTCGGCACCGATGCGGACGCGGTGGCCACCGGCCTCGGCGAGTACGGGGTCAGCAAGGTCCACGCGGTGGACCCGCAGGGCGGGCTCGTCGGTGTCGTGGGTGCGGCGGCCATCGCCGGCATGGTCGACGCCGAGGCGCCGGACCTCATCCTGTTCGCGCAGACCTACGACGGTCGGGATGCGATCGCCCGGCTGTCGGCCCGGCTCGACCGCACGGTCCTGACCAACGGCATGTCGCTGGCGGTGGACGGCGACTCGGTCACCGTCGGCACCGCGGTGTTCGGCGGCACGCTGCTCGTCGACGCGAAGTTCACCGGCGAGAAGCCGTACCTCGCTGCGATCCGCCCGAAGTCGTTCGCAGCGGAGCCGGGTGGGGCGACCACCGCCAGCGTCGCGCAGGTCGGCACGGTCGACGCCGGTCGCGGCGGCGAGGCGAAGGTGCTCGAGCGGCACGTCGAGGAGCGCGAGGGTCCGAAGCTCGAGGAAGCCGCCGTGGTCGTCTCGGGTGGGCGTGGCATCGGCGAGGAGGCCAACTACGGCCCGCTCGTCGACTCGCTGGCCAACCTGTTGAGCGGCGCTTCGGGCGCGTCCCGGGCGATCGTCGACGCGGGCTGGGTGCCCTACTCGAAGCAGGTCGGCCAGACCGGCAAGACCGTCAAGCCGAAGGTGTACATCGCGCTCGGCATCTCCGGTGCGACCCAGCACATGGTCGGTATGAAGGGTTCCGACAACATCATCGCCATCAACAAGGACGGCGAGGCCCCGATCTTCTCGGTCGCGGACCTCGGCATCGTCGGCGATGTCACCAAGGTCGTGCCCCAACTCATCGAGGCCATCAAGGCCAAGGGCTGATCGAGAGGCGCGCCGTGGGGCGCGTCACCGGTACGACGATGTGGGGCGGCCTCTCGGGGCCGCCCCGCTCGCGTCCGGATCCCCCTGCCTAGGATCCGCGGCCGTGAGCCGACCCGTCCTCGTCGATCCCGACGCCCTCGCCGCGTGGCTCGACGACCTCGGGCTGCCCGGGTCGGGACGCCCGGAGATCGACCGCATCACCACGGGCCACTCGAACGAGGTGTTCGCGATCGCTCGAGGGGGAGCCGAGTGGGCGCTGCGGCGACCGCCCCGCACGCCGCTGTCGCCCACCGCGCACGACATGGCACGAGAGGCGCGTCTCATCACCGCGCTCACGCGGGCCGGCGCGCCGATCCCCCTGCCGCAGGTGGTGGCGTTCGACGCCGACCGGCTCGGCGTGCCGGCGTACCTCATGGACCGACTCCACGGCGCCGTCGTGCGGGAGTCGATGCCGGCGGCGTTCGTCGGCGATCCGACGGCACCGCGTGCGATCTCGGAGGCGCTCGTCGACCTGCTGGTGGCGATCCATGCGGTCGACTGGCGGGCCGCGGGGCTCGGGGACTTCGGGAGGCCGGATGGCTACCTCGAGCGGCAGGTGCCGCGCTGGATCGGGCAACTGGACCGTTACCGCACCCGGCCGCTGCCGGAGGTGGACGAGGCTGCGGCCTGGCTCACCGCGCACACCCCCGTGATGCAGGCGCCGACGATCATCCACGGCGACTACAAGCTCGACAACGTGATGTTCGCCGCCGGCCTCCCGGTACGGCCGCTCGCGGTGCTCGACTGGGAGCAGGCGACCATCGGAGACCCGCTCGTGGATCTCGGCTGGATGCTCGGGCTCTGGCTCGATCCGGGCGAGTCGTCGGTGTTCGCCGGTGCGAACGCCGCGTTGTTCCCGCACGGTCCCGTGCCGACCCGGGACGACCTTGCGGTCCGCTACGCGCGCGCGTCGGGTCGGGATCTCGAGCACCTCGACTTCTACGCCGTGCTCGGGCTCTTCAAGCTGGCCTGCGTCATGGAGGGCTCGTACGCCCGCTTCGCGGCGGGGACGAGCGACGACCCGTTGTTCGCGCTCCTCGCGGACGGTGTCCCGGCACTCGCGCGCCGTGCACTGCAGTTCGCAGGCTGACGCGCCTCAGTCGGTGAGGTCGAAGATCACCGGCGCGTGGTCGGAGGGCTTCTCGCCCTTGCGGGCGTCCCGATCGACCCGCGCCCCGGTCAGACGTTCGGCCACGGGCGCGGTGACGTAGGCGAGATCGATGCGCATGCCGCGCCCCTGGTGGAAGTCGCCGCCGCGGTAGTCCCAGAACGAGAACCCGTCGGCCTCGCCATCCACCGCACGGAACGCGTCCGTGAGGCCCCAGTCGCGCAAGGTGGCGAGCGCGTCCCGCTCGGGTCCCGTCACGTGGGTGGAGAGCGTGAACCTCGTGATGTCCCAGACGTCCCGATCCTCGGGCGCGACGTTGAAGTCGCCCAGCAGGACGAGCGGCTCGTCGGGGCTGTGGTTCGCATCGAGGTACTCGGCGAGGCGTTCGAACCACACGAGCTTGCGGTCGTAGAACTCGCTCGGCACCTCCCGGCCGTTGGGCACGTAGACGTCGATGAACCGGATCCCGCCGCAGACCGCGCTCACGAGCCTGGCGTCACCCTCGTAGGGATCCTCGAGCCCGCCGAAACCGTGCGTGGTCGCCTCGACCCCGACGCGGGAGAGGATCGCCACGCCGTTCCACCGGCCCTCACCGTGGTGCACCGACTCGTACCCCATCGCGGCGAAGGCGTCCGCGGGGAACGCCTCGTCGGTCATCTTGGTCTCCTGCACGCACAGCACGTCGCAGTCGGCCGCGGCCAGCCAGGGCTCGACCCGGGGCATCCGGGCCTTGAGGGAGGCGACGTTCCAGGTCGTGAAGCGCATGGGCGGCGACCCTACCGGTCAGTCGGACGCCGTCGCGTAGTCGGGGTTCGACGCGGCGAGCTTGATCCGCACCGTCTCGCGCACCGCGGTGACGGTGGCCCCGTCGCTCGCCGCGCCCTCACGGATCGAGGTTGCGAGGTCATCGATGAGGGTTGCGACGGGTGCGTCGTGGCCGAGCAGATCGGCGAGGCGGGCCCGGACGACGGCGCTCGCGTCCGGTCCGATCGCGAGTTCGCGCTCGACCATGCCGAGCACGTTCGCCGCGACCCGGGCGTGGAACGCGACCCGGCCGTCGGTGGCGCCCATGACGTCGCGCTCGAGGTACTCACGCACCGCGGCGACCAGCCCGGCGGCGGTCGGCACGTCATGGGCCGTCTCGGCCGGCGCGGCCGTCACCGTCCACGCCGGATCGGGACCGGGATCGGGACCGACGACGAGGTCGAGGAGATCCCACTCGGTCTCGGCCACCCGCCGCCCGAGCGCCGCGTTCTCCACCGACCGCACGAACCCGTGCTCGTGGGCGGCGCACTGCATCTGGCAGATGACGCCCCACTTGAGGGTGCCGAACACCTCCCAGTACCGCACGTGCGCGGGTTCGACCGGGTCCCCGCCGGCCGCGACGTACGCCTCGATGAGCGCGTCGAGGTCGCCGAACCCGCCGACCCGGCGGTCGTCGACCCCGAAGCGCCACGAACGCACGCAGACCCAACCGAGGTCCTCGATCGGATCGCCGAGGTGGGACAGCTCCCAGTCGAGCACCGCTCGCAGGCCCTCGGGGCCCACGATGAAGTTGCCGTTGCGGAAGTCGCCGTGCACGAGGCGTGCCCCGCTCGCCGGGAGCGCCGGCGCGTGGTCGGTGAGCCAGCGCAGTGCGAGTTCGAACGCGGGGTGCGGCGCGCCGAACCCGTCGATGAGTGCCCGGTACTGCGCGATCTGGGCGGGTGCGTCGAGGAGGTCGAGCGGGGGCAGCGTGGCGAGCGGGGTCGCGTGGATGCGGGCGAGGGCCTCGCCGCACTGGGCGGTGAGGTGGCCCCGGGCGGTTGCGTACTCGTCGTCGCGCAGGATGCGTCGGGCGATCGTCTCGCCCTCGATGCGGTCCATCACGAACCCGGTCCCGAGGTCGTCGGTCGGTTCGAGGAGGAACCGCACGGTGGGTACGGCCACCCCGGCCGCGCCGACCGCACCCAGCAGGTCGAACTCGGCCTCGCGTCCGACCTGGCCGATGTGGGCCCCCGGATCTCGACGCAGCACGAGTGCGTGGCGCGAGCCGTCGGTCGCGCAGGCGTCGAACGACCAGGTCTCGCGCGATGCGCCGCCGGAGAGCCGGCGCAACCCCTCGATCGTGACCGGGGTCCCGAGCCCTCGAGTCGCGGCGACGGCGAGCGCGTCGGCCTCGATCGTGCGCCGACGACTCACGCGTCGGCGCCCACCGGCCGACCGTCGACGATCTGGTCGAGGTACTCCGAGAGGCCGTAACCGGTGCGGCCGTTCCACTCCCAGCGGGTCATGCCCTCGCTGATGCGGGTCACGAGCTGATCGCCGTCGGGCGTCGTGCGTCGGTTGCGCAGCGGGACCATGGTCATGACGTCACCGGTGATGAGGTGCTCCTTGCCGCCGGCCCGGACCCTCGCGGTGATGCGCTGGTGGTAGGTGTCCTCGCCGGCCCACTCGGTGTCCACCTCGCAGTGGTCGATGTGGGTGTACGCGCCGTCCTCGAACACGACCCCGCCCATCCGCACCCGGCCGTCCTGGGACACGATGCGCGAGACCATGAAGCCCGCGTCGTCACCGAAGTTCATCGTGAGCCAGCGGTAGTACCAGGGCGCCTGCCAGTAGCGGGGGCCCCAGGAGTGGTCGCGCAGGCCGTAGCCGTCGATGGCCCAGGCCTCTTCGCCGACCCGGATCGTGCCGCGGGCCCCCACGTGCTGCTCGTAGTGGCCGCGGGCGAAACCTCCGGAGAGGTCCTCGGTGAGGGGGGAGCCGTCGTCGTTGACCGGTTCGCCGCCCATCATGGGCGAGACGCCGTAGTAGTCGAGGTGGGCTTCGACCTCGGTCCACGGGCTCTCGGTGAAGGCGCGACGCGGGTTCGCCATCACGAGGGGGTCGTCGAGGATCACCGCACGGCCCGAGTAGGTGACGGTCTGCGCCGCGAACGGCTCGACGACCTCGAAGCGCATGCCGCCCGCGTCGAACGCGTCGTTGTGTTCGATCTTCGGCCGGTCGAACATGAACGCGACCCGGCCGTCCGGGAGGTACAGACAGGTGGTCATCTCCGCGTAGCCCTCGTTGGCGCGGTTCCCGAGCCGGAAGAACCCGCCCATCGACACCGCAGGGTCGTACACGTTGAAGTACATGCTCTCGTTGAAGTTCGAGGCCTCCTCGAGGGAGTGCATGTACTCGTCGGCCGGGTCCAGTCGGATGCGCATGGGCCGCATCCTCACGCCTGCTTGACGCCGCTCGCAAGCGGGTGGTGGGCTGTCGGCCCCATGGCCGCAGAACCGACCCTCATCGCCTCCGGACTCGGGTTCCCCGAGGGCCCCGTGTGGATGCCCGACGGCACCCTGCTGTGCGTCGAGCTCCAGAACCGGCGGGTCGACCGGATCCACCCCGACGGTCGGATCGAGGTCGTCGCGGAACCCGGTGGCAGCCCGAACGGCCTCGCCATCGGGCCCGACGGTGCGGCCTACGTCTGCAACAGTGGCGGGTGGGCCTTCCACGAGATCATGGGCGTGACGGTCACCGACATGCTCCAGCCCGACGACTACTCGGGCGGCCGCATCGAGCGCGTGGACCTCGACACCGGTGAGGTGACCGTCCTCTACACGGACTGCGACGGGAACCCGCTCATGGGTCCGAACGACCTCGTGTTCGACGCCACCGGGAACCTGTGGTTCACCGACCACGGCAAGATCCGGGCCCGCGAGCGCGACCACGGCGGCGTCTACTACGCGACCCCCGACGGTTCCGCGATCACCGAGGTGATCTACCCGCTCGAGTCGCCGAACGGCATCGGCCTCTCGCCCGACGGTTCGATGCTCTACGTCGCCGAGACCCACACCGGGCGCGTCATCCAGTGGCCGGTCGAGGGGCCCGGCGTGGTCGGCCGACCCGGGCTCATCGGGCACCGCGGCGAGGTCCTCGCCGGACTGCCCGGGATGCAGCTGCTCGACTCCCTCGCGGTGGACTCGGAGGGGTACGTCGTGGTCGGTACGCTCGTGAACGGCGGGCTCACCGTGATCGCGCCGGACGGTTCGAGCGTCGAGCACGTGCCGCTGCCCGACCTCCTCGTCACGAACGTCTGCTTCGGCGGGGACGACCTGCGCACCGCATACGTCACCTGCTCGGGCACCGGCACGATCCATGCGATCGACTGGCCACGGCCGGGGCTGCGGCTCAACTTCTGACCCCGTCGGATCCGGGCCTAGGGTTCGATCCCTCGGGGCGGTCGCCCCGTCGAGCACGGAGGAGTGGGTACGTGGCCGGACCGCTGAGTGGAGTGCGCATCGTCGAGTTGGCCGGCATCGGGCCGGGTCCGTTCGCGGCGATGATGCTCTCGGACATGGGTGCGGACATCATCCGCGTCGAGCGTGCCCAGTCGGTGCGTGACGAGATCCCCGACCACCCGCCGTTCGACCTGCTCAACCGCGGGCGGCGCTCGATCGGGGTGGACCTCAAGCACCCCGAGGGCATCGCGACCGTCATGCGACTCGTCGAGGGGGCCGACGCGCTCATCGAGGGGTTCCGGCCCGGGGTCACCGAGCGACTCGGGCTCGGGCCGGACGACTGCCTGGCCCGCAACCCGCGACTCGTCTACGGCCGGATGACCGGGTGGGGTCAGGACGGGCCCTACGCCCAGGCGGCCGGTCACGACATCAACTACATCGCGCTCGCGGGTGCGCTCGCCCACATGGGGCGGCGGGGCGAGAAGCCGACCCCGCCCATCAACCTCGTGGGCGACTTCGGGGGTGGCGGCATGCTCATGGCCTTCGGGGTCGCCTGTGGCCTGCTCGAGGCTGCGCGCAGTGGCGAGGGTCAGGTGATCGACGCCGCCATGGTCGACGGCTCGGCCGTGCTCATGGCGATGTTCCACGCGTGGCCGGGTTGGGGCGAGCGGGGGACGAACCTGCTCGACACGGGAGCACCCTTCTACGACACCTACGAGTGCAAGGACGGGAACTTCATCTCCCTCGGCTCGCTCGAGCCGCAGTTCTACGCCGAGCTCGTCGCCCGCCTCGGCCTCGGTGATGAGTTCGACCTCACGAGGCAGATGGACCCGAGCACCTACGACGCGCAGCGCGAGCGGCTCACCGCCCTGTTCCTGACCCGCACCCGGGACGAGTGGAACGAGATCCTCGAGTACTCCGACGCGTGCTACGCGCCCGTCCTCTCCATGCAGGAGGCCGCCGCGCACCCGCACATGGTCGCCCGCGGCACGTTCATCGAGGAGTTCGGGGTGCGCCAGCCCGCTCCGGCCCCGCGCTTCAGCCGCACGCCCGGCGCGATCCAG
The DNA here is from genome assembly GCA_023262065.1 of Acidimicrobiia bacterium. Classification (GTDB taxonomy): domain Bacteria; phylum Actinomycetota; class Acidimicrobiia; order IMCC26256; family IMCC26256; genus IMCC26256. The sequence continues at coordinate 20,000 of JALRDW010000153.1, forward strand.
GGCGCACCGGCCTGGCCGGGCCAGCACACCGATGCGGCGCTCGCCGACTGGGGGTTCTCGGACGAGGAACTGGCGCGCCTGCGCGCCGCGGGGGCGATCCGCTGACGCGGCCCCCTCAGGCCTGACGCGCGGCGCGCGCCCGGGCCCGGGCGATCATCTCGGCCCGCGTGAGGTCGACCGCCGGGGTCGGCGCGCTCCTCGCACCCTCGGCGCGGGCGGGGTCCGGCGTCGGTGCGATCGGCCCCCGGGGTTCGATGCCGAGGTCGGCGGCCCGCCGTTCCATCTCGATCGCGGCGGCGGCCCGTGCCCGGTCGACCACGTCGTCGTCGTCGACCGGTGATCGGTCGAGCACCTCGCGCGCGGCTGCCGTGCGGGTCCGGGCGATGAGGTCCTCACGGGCCGGGGCCGGGGCCGGGTCGACGGCGGCCGTGGGCGCGGCGACCTCGGCGGGGCCGGCGGCGGCGCGCGCCCGGGCCCGGGCGATCTTCTCCGCTCGGTTCGCGGCCACCGCGGTCGGCGTGGGGACCCCGGTGGTGGCTCCGGTGGCGGCCGGCGCCTCGCCGGGTCGAGGAGCGACGGCGGGGGTGCGGGCCGGGCGCGGGCTGAGGACCCGGCCGATGGTGAGCGCGGAGATGACGATGGTCGTACCGATGACCGTGTACGCGAAGGCGGGCGTGTAGGCGTCGGTCCCCGCCGTGATGAAGTGCGCGGTGGCCACCGCCCACAGCGGGTACGACAGGAAGTGGAGTGCCCGCCACGCCTTGAGCGGCAGGCGCTTCTTGGCGAGCGAGGTGCCCTGCACCGCGAGGAGCAGGTACAGGCCGACCACGCCCCAGGCCACGGGACCGGGCTTCCACGGGGTGTGCATGGGGATGAGGATGTCGGCGAGCGAGAAGCGCGCGTAGCCGTCGAGCATGAGGCTGCCGACGTGCACGCCGACGAGGATCGTCGCGAGCGCCGCGAAGTGGCGGTGGAGGTCGAGCATCCACGCGGGCTTCGGGAACCGGCCGAGGAGGCGCGTCGTGAGGGACAGGCCCCAGATCACCGACAGGGTGAGCACGGCCCACGCCACGATGCCCGTGGCGCGCGGTCGCGATGGTCAGTGCGTGCATTTGCCGGTGCAGCGCAATCTCCACCGTCAGGGCATTCTGGCGGTGACCGAAGTCTTTGACGGCCACCTCGACCTCGCACTGACCACGCAGGCCCTGGACGCCGCCCGCAAGGTTGCCGATGGTTTGAACTATGTGGGCG
>JALRDW010000289.1 GCA_023262065.1 Acidimicrobiia bacterium
TGCCCAAATCTTGGACCCGGATTTGGACTTCTATTCCGGTTTGCATTTCCCGAAAAATGACCAAACGAATTTCGGCCTGTTCCTCGATTCTTCCCCAGACCGATGGGGGCGGGTGCTGATAAACCGGCGCGAAGCGGCAACGGCCCGGCGGTGTCGTGTGAACGACGGCCAGCCGCTCTGGCACGGTCGCTTCGGTGAGGGCCCCGCCGAGGAACTGCTCGCCTTCACGGTGAGCCTGCCCTTCGACGCCCGCCTCGCCGCCGATGACCTGGCGGGGTCGCGCGCCCACGTCGGCATGCTCGCCTCGGTGGGCCTGCTCTCCGGGGAGGAGGCGGCGACCGTGCTGACCGCACTCGACACCGTTGAGGCCGAACTCGCCGCCGGATCGTTCGCGTTCGCCGACTCGGACGAGGACATCCACACGGCGGTCGAGCGTCGGGTCACCGAACTCGCCGGCCCGGCCGGCGCCAAACTGCACACCGGACGGTCGCGCAACGATCAGGTGGCCACCGACCTGCGGCTCTGGACCCGGCGGGAGGCCCGTGCCGTGGCGCGCCGGATCCATGCGCTGCAGGAGGTGCTCGTCGTCCGGGCCGAGGGCGCGGGCGACACCTACCTCCCCGGCTACACCCACCTCCAGCGGGCCCAGCCGGTTCTGTTGGCCCACCACCTGCTCGCGCACGTCTGGTCCCTCGGTCGGGACGTCGACCGGTTCCTCGACGCCGCCGACCGGGCCGACGTGTCGCCGCTCGGCGCCGGCGCGCTCGCGGGCTCCAGCCTCCCGCTCGACCCGGACGCCACGGCGGCGGCCCTCGGGTTCCCGAGGCGGTTCGAGAACTCGCTCGACGCGGTGTCGGATCGGGACTTCGTCGCCGAGACCCTGTTCGCGGCGAGCCTCCTCGAGATCCACCTCTCCCGCATCGGCGAGGAGATCGTGCTCTGGTCGAGCGAGGAGTTCGGCTTCGTACGGCTCCCCGACGCGTACTCGACCGGATCGTCGATGCTCCCGCAGAAGAAGAACCCGGACATCGCCGACCTCGCGCGGGGTAAGGCGGGCCGGGTGCTCGGTGACCTCACCGGGTTCCTCGCCACACTCAAGGGTCTCCCACTCGCGTACAACCGCGACCTCCAGGAGGACAAGGAGCCGCTCTTCGACGCGATCGACACCTGTGTCCTGACGCTGTCGGCGCTGACGGGGCTCCTGGCCGGGATCGAGTTCGTCGATGCGGCGATGCGGGCGGCGGCCGATGTGCCGACCGCTGCCGCGACCGACCTCGCCGAGTACCTCGTCGAGCGGGGCACCCCGTTCCGCGATGCGCACGCGATCGTCGGCGCCATCGTGCGTCGGGCTCTCGCCGGGGAGGCCACCATGGCCGACCTCGTCGCCGCCGAACCGGCGCTGGGGCCCGACGCGGTCGCGCTCCTCGGGCCCGGCGTCGCGGTGGCCCGCCGGACGACTCCCGGTGGGGCCGGGCCGGTGCCCGTGGCGGTGCAGTTCGGGCGGGTGCGCGAACTGCTCGCAGCGCAGGTCGCACGTCTGGCCTGAGGCGGCCACGGCTAGGTTCCCCGCCGTGGACGACCTCGTGTTCAACCCCTACGACCCGGAGGTGATCGTCGACCCGGTGCCGACGTACCGGCGGATGCGGGAGCGCGAGCCCGTGCACCGCAACCTCGTGGGCGGGTGGACCCTCTTCCGGTACGACGACGCGCAGGCCCTGCTGCGTGACCCGCGCACGAGCGTCGAGGACCGCAACGCGAAGCCGTCGCTCCGCTCCGAGATGCTGGAGCGTCTGGGTGACGCCCGCGAGGGCGGACAGCGGGCGATCCTGAACCTCGATCCCCCCGACCACGACCGCATCCGGCGGATCTTCACCAAGGCGTTCACGCCCCGTACGGTCTCGGCGCTCGAGCCCTACGTGCAGCGCCTCGTGGACGAGTCGATCGACGCCCTCGCCGGTGCCGGTGGCGGTGACGTGATCGACGACCTCGCGTTCATCATCCCGTTCGCGGTGATCACCGAGATGCTCGGCATGCCGCCCGAGGACGCCCCGATGGTGCGGGAGTGGTCCCACGCGCTCGTGAAGACGCTCGATCCGATCCTCACCGACGATGAGATCCGCGCCGCGAGCGATGCGAGCCGGCTCCTGCGTGCGTACTGCACGGAGCGCATCGCCGAGAAGCGGGCGAGACCGGACGACGGTCTCCTCTCCCTGCTCATCCGGGCGGAGGACGACGGCGAGCAGCTCGACGACGATGAACTCCTCGACCAGACCGTGCTGCTGTACGTCGCCGGCCACGAGACGACCGTGAACCTCATCGGCAACGGGACCTACGCGCTGCTGGGGCACCCGACCGAACGGGCCCGCCTCGCCGCAGCCCCGGAGCTCGCGGCGAACGCGACCGAGGAGCTCCTCCGCTGGGACTCCCCGGTCCAGTACTCCCGTCGGATCATCCTCGAGCCGACCGAGATCCGGGGTCAGCGGATCGATCCGGGGGAGTTCGTCCTCACCTGCGTCGGGTCGGCGAACCACGATCCGGACCGCTGGGGTCCGACCGCCGACGTCCTCGACCTCGGGCGTGAGGGGGCGGGTGCGCACCTGTCCTTCGGCAACGGCATCCACCACTGCCTCGGCGCGGCGCTGGCCCGCCTCGAGGGTCGGGTCGCGCTCGGGACGCTCGCCCGGCGCCTCCCCACGCTCGAACTCGCCGGTGAGCCCGTGCGCAACGGTCGCATCGTGCTGCGCGGGTTCGACCGACTGCCGGTGCGCGTGCGCTGACCCGCTAGGGGTTCACCCAGACGACGACCGCCTCGTCGACGGCCTGGGTCGTGCCGCCCGAGGGCAACTGCTTCCAGACCCGGCCCACGCGTGCCGGATCGCCGGGTGGCGGTTCGGCCTCGAGCCGGAGCTGGGCCTGGAACCCGGCGTCGGCGAGCGCGGCGACCGCTTGGGCCGCGCTGAGTCCGAGCACGCTCGGCACCGTGACGACCGCCGGGGGCCCGGTCGAGACCGTGAGGGTGACCAGATCGCCGGGGCGCACGAGGTACCGGGCGTTCGGCGACTGCGAGATGACCCGTCCGGCGGCGACGCCGCGACTCGCGGCCTCGACGATCCGGATCCGGAGGCCCGCATCGACGAGGAGGCGACTCGCGGTGTCGACCTCGAGGCCGATGACCGAGGCGAGGCCGGGTCCGGTGGGTCCGGTGGGTGCACCCGGCTCCGGGTCGGGCGGCACCGGGCTCGGGAAGTCGGAGGCCGGGGTCTCGGCGAGGTACGCGCCGGCGAGCCCCTGGAAGATCTGGGAGGGCCACGACCCGCCGGTGACGGTGATGCGCGTGGTCGGCGGACGCATCGTGCGCGCGGCGTCGGGGAAGCCGACCCACACCGCCGCGACGAACTCCGGCGTGTACCCGACGAACCATGCGTCGGACCACTCCTCGCCGGTGCCGGTCTTCCCGGCGACCGGCCGGCCGATCTTCGCGTTCACCGCCGTGCCGCGTTCGACGACCTCCTCGAGCACCGCCGTCACCTCGCGCGACGTCCGTGCGGGGAGCACCCGCGTGCGTTCGGGCCTGGCGCGCCACAGCACTCGGCCGGTCGAGTCCGACACCCGGGTGACGAGGACCGGGTCGATGTGGGAGCCGTCGGCGGCGAGGGTCGCGTACGAACTCGCCATGTCGAGCACCGTCACGCCGTTCGTCCCGAGGGCGGCTGACGGGAACGCACCCAACGTCGAGCGGACGCCCATCCGGGCCGCAAGATCCACGACCGGCTGGGCCCCCACATCCATGATGAGTTGCGCGTAGACGGTGTTCACCGAGCGCACGGTCGCCTCGGCGAGGTCCATGCGGCCCGAGCCCTGTCCGTCGTAGTTGCGCACGACCCACGGCGCCTGCCCGCGGATGGGGATGGCGAGCTCCCCGGGGGCGGCGTAGTCCCGGGTCATCGGGATGCCGTCCTCGAGCGCGGCGGCGAGCACGAACGGTTTGAACGTGGATCCCGCGGATCGGCTGCCCTGCCCGGCGAGGTCGTAGCGCGCCCAGGCCTGTCCGCCGTAGTAATCGGACCCGCCGACGTACGCGAGCACGTGCCCGGTGCGCGGGTCCATGGCGACGACGGCTGCCGCCGGATCGGTCCCGGGGCGCACGAGCGTGCGCTGGACCGCGGCGATCGCGTCGGCCTGGGCCCGGGGGTCGAGGGTGGTCTCGATGCGCAGGCCGCCCTCGTACAGCAGTCGTTCACGGGCGGCGCGGGTCGGACCGAAGGCCTCGGTGGTCACGATGAACTCCCGCACCCGGTCGATGAAGTGCGGTGCCGCATTGCGGTCGTCGGTCGGCTCGGGGACCACGCCGAGCGGCGTCGCGAGCGCCGCGGTGACCTCCGCCCGGTCGGCCCGCTCGAGCTCGGCCATCCGCGTGAGGACCTCGTTGCGTCGGGCCAGTGCCGCCTCGGGCCGCTCGTAGGGGTCGTAGTCGCCGGGGGCGCGGATGATCCCGGCGAGCATGGCGGACTGGGGGAGGTCGAGGTCCCGGGCGTCCCGACCGAAGTAGGTCTGGGCCGCGGCCTGCACCCCGTACGCACCGTTCCCGAAGTAGATGAGGTTGAGGTAGCGCTCGAGGATCGTGCGCTTCGAGTACTGGCGCTCGAGCTGGACGGCGAGCACCGCCTCCTTGATCTTGCGCTGCAGGTTGCGCTCGGGGGTGAGCAGCACGGCCCGTACGTACTGCTGGGTGATCGTCGAACCACCCTCGACCGCTCGGCCGGCCTGCACATCGCGGGTCAGCGCCCGCAGGATCCCGCGGGGGTCGACCCCCTTGTGGTCGAAGTAGCGAGCGTCCTCGATCGCGACGACGGCGGTGGGGAGGGTGGCCCCCATCGCCGCGAGCGGGATGTCCTCGCGGTTCTGCTCGGCGTGGAGGGTGGTCAGGGTCGTGCCGTCGTCCCAGAGCACCCTCGAGGTCTGGGGGTCGGCGGTCGGGAGCTCGACCTCGGTCGTGTACGAGCAGGCGGTGAGGCTCGACGCGGCGACGAGGCCGGCGAGCGCGACGGCGAGGGTGGTGCGACGACGTGCCCGGAGCACGCGGGGAGGTGTCAGCACCCCGCCATTCTGACCGGGTCCTGAGGGTGTCGGGGTTCACCCGTCGAATGGGACCGCACGGCCCACTTGGTAGCGTTCGGCCCCGTGACGAGCGTCGACGAGCAGATCCGGATCCTCACGGCCGGCGCGGTCGACGTCATCTCCGAGGCCGATCTGCGCCGGAAGTTGGCGAAGGGCGCACCGCTTCGGGTGAAGCTCGGCATCGACCCGACCGCGTCGGACATCCACCTCGGCTTCACCGTGGTGCTGCGCAAGCTCCGACAGTTCCAGGATCTCGGGCACACGGCGGTGCTCATCATCGGGGACTTCACGGCCCGGGTCGGCGACCCGACCGGCCGCTCGGCCACCCGGCCCCCGCTCACCGCCGAGCAGGTCGACGCGCACGCCGACACCTACGTCGCTCAGGTCCGGGAGATCCTCGACTTCTCGCCGGGGCGCATCGAGATCGTGCGCAACGCCGACTGGCTCGCACCGATGGACATGGCGGAGGTGCTGCGTCTGCTCGGGCGAACGACCCTGGCCAGGATCCTCGAGCGGGACGACTTCACGAAGCGGTACCGGGAGGGCTCGCCGATCTCGCTCTCCGAGCTCATGTACCCCCTCCTGCAGGGGTGGGACTCCGTGCAGGTCCGGGCCGACGTCGAACTCGGCGGCACGGATCAGCTCTTCAACAACCTCATGGGGCGTCAGCTCCAGGAGGCGGAGGGGCAGGAGCCGCAGGTGGTCATCACGACCCCGCTCCTCGAGGGCCTCGACGGGGTCAACAAGATGTCGAAGTCACTCGGCAACTACGTCGGGATCGCCGAGCCGGCGGGCGAGCAGTTCGGGAAGCTCATGAGCATCCCGGACGCACTCATGCCGCGGTACTTCCAGCTCACGACGGGGTGGTTGCCCGATCGGGTCGATGCGGTCCTCGCCGACCTCGCCTCCGGGGCGCTCGCCCCCGTGCAGGCGAAGCGACTCCTCGCCCGCACGGTGGTGGACCTGTACCACGGAGCGGGGGCCGGCGAGGCGGCGGAGGCCGAGTTCGACCGGGTGTTCCGGGAGGGTGCCGCTCCGACGGAGGTGGCCGAGGTGACGGTCGCGGCCGGGGACCTCCCGATGCCGCTCGCCCGCCTGCTGGCGATCGCCGGGCTGGTGCCCTCCAACAAGGAGGGCCGGCGCAAGATCGAACAGGGCGGGGTGCGGATCGAGGGCGAGAGGGTCGCCGACGCCGATCTCGAGGTCGGTGCGGCGGCCATCGACGGCCGGCTCGTGCAGGTCGGCAAACGGGCCTGGGCCCGCATCGTCGTCGGCTGAGGCTGCCGTCCCCCGGCCGGGTCGGGCGTCAGTTGAAGATGACGAGGCCGAGCAGGGCCCCGACGAGCGCGATGCCCCCGAGCACCATGACGACCCGGAGCGCCGGTCCGCTGATCCCCATCACGTCGCCGATCGCGGCCCGCTCCTCCCGCTGCAACCGGGCGTTCTCGGTGGCGGTGCCCACCTTCGGCAGGTGCTGCGAGTGGCTCGGCTTGCGGGGCTTGGATCCCTTGCTTCCCATGGGCCGGACACTAATCGCCACCCCCGGGCCGGTCGGTCCCGACCGGGTCCCGCGGGACCGCCGACGACCGATCCGGATCGCCGGGGAATCCCGGATCCCGAGTTGACCGACACCGGGTCGATCCCTATACTCCTCAGTCCCGCTCCAGAAGCCGGCGCACGCGCCGGAACCTGAAACGGGCGGTACGGACACCCCAGGCCCAGCCGGGGGAGGAGTACCGACCCGGGTGCAGCCGGATCCCTTCCCGGGGTCCGTCACGCCCGGAATCCGGCTCCTTGAAAACGGAACAGTGACGCACAAAAGCCAGTGCGGACGCATCGATCGGGCCATCCGGCCCCACATCGGGGCGTCCAACCACAGCAAGTCACCACGACCCCCGGTACCCCGCGGGTCGTGGGAGTCGTCCGTCGGGTACTTCAGTATCCCCGGCGAGGCGGCATCACGGATCAAATTCGTTCCGGAAGGCCCCACCCTCGGGTGGCGTCGGCCGGCTCGAGATCTCGATGGAGAGTTTGATCCTGGCTCAGGACGAACGCTGGCGGCGCGCTTAACACATGCAAGTCGAACGAGAAGGGGGGCTTCGGCCCCCTGGAGAGTGGCGAACGGGTGCGTAACACGTGAGCAACCTGCCTCGGAGACCGGGATAACTCAGGGAAACTTGGGCTAATACCGGATGCCCTCACCGGATCGCATGGTCTGGTGAGGAAATGGATTCCGCTCCGAGATGGGCTCGCGGCCTATCAGCTTGTTGGTGGGGTAACGGCCTACCAAGGCAACGACGGGTAGCTGGTCTGAGAGGATGTCCAGCCACACTGGGACTGAGACACGGCCCAGACTCCTACGGGAGGCAGCAGTGGGGAATCTT
>JALRDW010000105.1 GCA_023262065.1 Acidimicrobiia bacterium
GGACCAGTCGGCGCGACCCGGGAAGGACGCGCCGGCGAGGAGGCCGGGGGTCCGCAGGGCGTGCCACAACTCCCCGGGGACCGTGAGCTCGGCCAGGAATCCCGTGCCCCAGCCGGGCGCGCAGAGGCGCGGTGGGGTCACCGCCGGGTCAGGCGCGCACGGCGGCGAGCAGCCGCTCGACCGGCTCGAGGTCGTAGGGGTGACCCGTCATCACGATGAGGTGGTCGGCCCCCGCCTCGATGAACCGCTCCCAGTCGTCGACCTCGTGCGCCCCGATCGCGACGGTGCGCTCGATCTCCCTCGGGTCGCGCTCGATCCGGGCGCACCAGTCGTCGAGCACCGCGTTCTTCGCCGCGAAGTGCTCGGGTGGGCCGAAGGTGTTCCACGCGTCGGCGTACTCGGCGACGAGGCGCAGGGTGACCTTCTCGCCGGATCCACCGATGAGGATCGGGAGCGGACCCTTCGGCGCCGGCGTCAACCTCGCCAGTCGGGCCTGGATGATCGGCAGGTCGCGCTCGAGCGCTCGGAGCCGTTCGCCGGCCGTCCCGAACTCGTAGCCGTACTCGGTGTAATCGCGTTCGAACCAGCCCGAACCGATGCCGAGGACGAACCGACCGTCGGAGAGGAGGTCGGTCGTGCGGGCGATGTCGGCGAGCAGTTGCGGGTTGCGGTACGAGTTGCAGGTGACGAGTGCGCCGATGGTCGCATGGCAGGTATCGACGGCCATCGCCGCGAGCATCGAGTAGCACTCGTAGTGCTGCGCATCGGGGTCGCCGTACAGCGGGTAGAAGTGATCCCAGACCCAGAGCGAATCGATGCCGAGTGCGTCGGCCGCCTTCCATGCGTTGCGCAGGTCCTCGATCGGGGTGGCCTGGGGGTGGAGCTGGACACCGACCTTGCATGCGGCCATGGGATCATCCTCGGGTCTCGACGGTGGTGGGTCCGAACGGGGGTCCGGACGCGGACTGCGCACCGACTGTAGGTGCCGTGGCACGATGACGTCATGCAGATCGGTGAGGCGTTCGTGGGCGAGGGCGCGGAGGCCGCGCACGTCAACACGGTGCTCGGCCACCGGGTCGGGCCCACCGGCACGGCGTGGGCGAGTGCGCTCGCGACCCCGACCGCCGGGCACGTGCCCTTCGTCGCGGTGGTGCAGCCCGGGGTCCCGGTCCAGCCGATGACGCTGTTCGTGAACAAGGCCACGATCGCGTCCGACCAGCACGGCCGGATCACCTGGGGTGCTGCGCAGGCCGGGGTGGCCGCGGGCATCGCCGACGCGGTCGCGGACGGGTTCGTGCCGGCGACGGACCTCCACGAGTACTGCCTCATCGTCGCGGTGTGGGTCGACCCGGCGGCGCGGGACGCCGACGCCGTGTTCCGCAACAACCGGCAGGCCGCGCGCGACGCGCTCGTGGCCGGCGTCCGTCACACCCCGGATCTGCGCACCGTGCTCGACGCCCGGGCCGAGCCGTGGAACCCGTACTTCCGTCCGGGCGCATGAGGCGCGTTCCGGGGCTGCGGCCGGTCGTGCGGTAGATAGGCGTCGTGGATCTGCGCTTCTCCGCCGCCGAGGAGGCCTTCCGGGCCGACGCTCGGGCCTGGTTGACCGACCGGCTCTCCGGCCCGTTCGCCGGGGTGCGTGGGCGCGGCGGACCCGGCGACGAGCACTCCCTGTTCGAGGAACGCTGGGAGTGGGAGCGCGCGCTCGGGGACGCGGGGTGGACCTGCCTCGCCTGGCCCGAGACGTACGGCGGTCGCGACGCGACCCTGCTCGAGCAGGTCATCTTCTACGAGGAGTACGCGCGGGCGGGCGGGCCCGGGCGGGTCGGACTCATCGGCGAGGGGCTCATCGGTCCGACGATCCTGCACTTCGGGACCGAAGCCCAGCGCGAACGGTTCCTGCCGCGCATCGCGAGCGGCGAGGAGCTGTGGTGCCAGGGGTACTCGGAGCCGAACGCGGGCTCGGACCTCGCCAACCTGGCGACCCGGGCCCACCTCGAGGACGACGAGTGGGTGATCGACGGCCAGAAGGTGTGGACCTCGCTGGCCCACTTCTCGCACTGGTGCTTCGTGCTGTGCCGCACCGACCGCGACGCTCCGCGCCACCGTGGCATCTCCTACCTGCTCGTCCCGATGGACCAGCCCGGCATCGAGGTGCGTCCCATCGTGCAGATCACGGGCACCTCGGAGTTCAACGAGGTGTTCTTCGACGGGGCCCGGACCGCGGCGGAGAACATCGTCGGCGAGGTGAACGGCGGTTGGCGCGTCGCCATGGGGACGCTGGCCTTCGAGCGCGGCGCGCTCACGCTCGGTCAGCAGCTGACGTTCATGAACGAGTGGCGCGAGATCATCGAGGTGGCCCGGCGCCGGGGCAACGTGGCCGATCCGGTGGTGCGCCAACGCCTCATGCAGGCCTGGATCGAACTCGAGATCATGAAGTTCACCGCGCTGCGGTCCATCTCCTCCCTCGAGGACGGCACGCTCACCCGTGAGACCTCGATCTCGAAGCTGTACTGGGCGACGCTGCACCGTGAACTCGGCAACCTCGCGATGGACGTGCTCGGCCCGGAGGCCGAACTCGCCGACGGTGCGCCCTACGACCTCTCGCTCGCGCAGCGGATCTTCCTGTTCACCCGCTCCGACACGATCTACGGTGGATCGAACCAGATCCAGCGCAACGTGATCGGTGAGCGGGCCCTGGGCCTGCCGCCCGAACCGAAGGTGGTGTGAGCGTGGGCGAGACCCCCGACTACCCGGAGGCCCACGGCCTGCTCCGTGGCCGGACCGTCCTCGTCACCGCGGCGGCCGGGACCGGTATCGGGTTCGCCACCGCGAAGCGGGCGATGGAGGAGGGGGCGACCGTCGTCATCTCCGACGCACATGAGCGCCGACTCGGTGAGGCCGCCGAGGAGTTGGCGGGTGTCGGCGGGCCGCGACCGCTCGCGATCCCGTGCGACGTCACCGTCGAGGAGCAGGTGCAGTACCTCGTTGACGCGACGGTGGCCGAGTACGGCGGACTCGACGTCCTCGTGAACAACGCGGGCCTCGGGGGGACGGCGAACGTGGTCGACATGACCGACGAGCAGTGGGGCAGGGTCCTCGACGTCACCCTCAACGGGACCTTCCGGATGATGCGGGCCGGCATGCGCGCCATGCGCGAGCGCGGGACCGGCGTCATCGTCAACAACGCGAGCGTCATCGGTTGGCGGGCCCAGCAGGGCCAGGCCCACTACGCCGCCGCGAAGGCCGGCGTGATGGCGCTCACCCGCTGCGCCGCCCTCGAGGCCGCCGAGTTCGGGGTGCGGATCAACGCGGTCGCACCCAGCCTCGCGATGCACGCCTTCCTCTCGAAGGTCACCACCGACGACCTGCTCGCCGAACTCACGACCCGGGAGGCCTTCGGGCGGGCCGCGGAGCCGTGGGAGGTCGCGAACGTCATCGTGTTCCTCGCGAGTGACTACTCGACCTACATGACGGGTGAGGTCGTGTCGGTCTCCAGTCAGCACCCCTAGGGCGCACCCATCAGCCTCCGGTCGGGTCGGCTGCGTCGAGGAAGGCCGGGCGCTCGCCGCCCCCGTGGAGGAGCAGGTTCGCTCCGGTCATGTAGGCGGCGAGGGGCGAGGCGAGGAACAGGCAGGCGTCGCCGATGTCGGTGGGCTCGGCGAGGCGGCCCATCGGGATCGTCGCTGCGACCCGTGCGATGCCCGCCTCGTCGCCGTAGTGGAGGTGGCTCTGCTCCGTGCGGATGAGGCCCGCCGTGATCGCGTTCACCCGAACCCGCGGTGCGAACTCCACCGCCATCGTGGTCGTGAGGTTCAGCAGGCCGGCCTTGGCCGCGCCGTAGGCCGCGGTGCCGGGGGATGGTCGGGCTCCGCTGACGCTGGCGATGTTGATGATCGCCCCGCCGTCGTCCTGGCGCTGCATCACCGCGTTGGCGAACTGCGAGCACACGAGCGGGGCCACGAGGTTCAGGCCGATGATCGCCGCACTGAACCGCGGCGAGACCGTGGCCGTATCGGCCGGGGGTGCGCCGCCCGCATTGTTCACGAGGACGTCGAGGCGGCCGAACGCGACGACGGCCTCGTCGATGATCGCCTGCACCTGCTCGGGCTCCCGGACGTCGCCGGCCACGAAGCGGGCGGTGCGTCCCGCCGCGCTCGGGAGCACCTCGGGGGTCGAGCGTCCGCAGACGAGCACCTGCGCGCCGGCGGCGAGGAACCGCTCCGTGATGCCGCGCCCCACTCCCTTGGCGCCCCCGGTCACGAGGACGACGCGTCCCGACAGGTCCAGCGGATCAGGCATGGGGATAAGGTACCGCCTCCGTCTGACGACCCCTCAGATCCGCGGGAGTCGGGCGCACGAGGACGCCCGGAACGGCCGGGCGGCGAGGGGGCGAGGACCGCGATGGGCACGACGCACACGATCGACGAGCAGGGCATCGCCGAGATCGTGATGGACAACCCGCCGGTGAACGCATTGACGGTCGCCGGATGGTTCGACCTCGCCGATCGCCTGCGCGCGCTGGGCCGTGACCCGCAGGTGCGGGTCGTCGTCCTGCGGGCCGAGGGCCGCGGGTTCAACGCCGGGGTCGACATCAAGGAGATGCAGGCCACCGAGGGATTCGATGCGCTCATCGGTGCGAACCGTGGGTGCTTCGAGGCGTTCGCCGCGGTGTACGAGTGCGAGGTCCCGGTGATCGCCGCCGTCAACGGGTTCTGCCTGGGCGGGGGCATCGGCCTCGTCGGCAACGCCGACATCATCGTGGCGGCCGACGACGCGACCTTCGGCCTCCCCGAGGTCGACCGGG
>JALRDW010000227.1 GCA_023262065.1 Acidimicrobiia bacterium
ATCTTCGAGGCGATCTCAATCGCCTTGTCGTAGTTCGTGGTCCACACGCTGCCGGCAAGGCCGTACACCGAGTCGTTGGCGATGCGGACCGCGTCGTCCTCGTCCTCGTAGGCGATGATCGACAGCACCGGGCCGAAGATCTCCTCCTGAGCGATCGTCATGTCGTTCGACACGTCGGCGAAGACCGTCGGCTGGATGAAGAAGCCCTTCTCGAGGCCCTCCGGCTGCTCAGGACCACCGGTGACGAGCGTCGCGCCCTCCTCGATGCCCTTGTTGATGTAGCCCCGCACCCGGTCCTGCTGCGCCTTCGAGGCGAGCGGGCCGACCGCGCTGAAATCGGTGGCCTGCGCCGGGTCCATCGCGGTGTAGGACTCGGCGACGTCGCGGGCGACGGCGACGAACTCATCCTTGCGGGACTCGGGCACGAGGAAGCGCGTCCAGGCGATGCAGGTCTGCCCGTTGTTCTGGAACGTCGACTGGAAGCCGGCGCGCACCGCCTCCTCGGCCGGGGCGTCGTCGAGGATGATGAACGGCGACTTGCCGCCGAGCTCGAGCGCCACCTTCTTCACCTGCTGCGAGCACAGCTCCATGATGCGCTTGCCCGCACGGGTCGATCCCGTGAACGACACCATGGCGACGTCCGGGTTCGTGACGAGCGCCTCGCCGACGACCGGGCCCGTACCGGTCACGAGGTTGAACACACCGGCCGTCAGGCCGATCTCGTCGATGACGTCGGCGAGGATGTAGGCCGTGAGCGGCGCCACCTCGGAGGGCTTGAGCACGACCGTGCAGCCGGCGACGAGGGCCGGGGCGAGCTTCGCCGTGACCTGGTGGAGCGGGTAGTTCCACGGGGTGATGCAGGCGACGACGCCGACACCCTCACGGATGACGAGCGAGTTGTCGATCTGCTCCTCGAACGGGAAGGAGTTGGCGATCTCCGCGTAGGTCGCCGACATGAGCCAGGGCAGCGAGCCCTGCGCGATCTGGGAGAAGGGCGCCGGGGTACCGACCTCGGCGGTCACGCTCTCGGAGATCTCGCCGGCCCGGGCCATGAGGCCCTCGGAGAGTCGCTGCACGTACTTGGCGCGCTCGTCGAGCGAGGTCGCACGCCACCCGGGCAGCGCGGCCTTGGCCGCGGCGACCGCGACGGCGGCGTCCTCGGGGGTGCCCTCGGGGACGCTCGCGATGACGGCCTCGGTGGTGGCGTTGATGACGTCGATCGTGCCGGTGCCCTTCGGGGCAACCCATGCGCCGTCGATGTAGAACTTCGAGTGGTCGGCCATCGTGACGTTCTCTCCCGCATTCGTGGACGGTGGTCGGGCGAATCTACCGCCCACGCCCGCCCCGGCGCTCGGGCCGAGGTCCGATCACCCGGCCGACGGGTCCGGGCCGGGCGGGTCGTGCGCCGCGATCGCCCAGGCCTCGCCCGAGGCCGGATCCTCGACCGCGAGGTGCAGGGCCCAACCGTCCGCCCCGCCGGGCGGCTCCCACCGGTACCACCGGAGGTGCTCGAGCGCCTCGCCGAGTGCGTCGGGGTCGACCGGCCACTCGTCGAGTCCGGCGATCGCGGCGAGCGCGTGCCATGCGTCGAGGCGCCCGGTCGCGGCTCCCCGACGCCGGCCGTGGGCGCCCCCGCTCGCGGCGGCCCAACCCATCCACGCCATCGCCTCGGCCCCGCTGATCGACCCGATGCGGATCTCCCCCGGCTCGATGCAGGCGATCGCCCCGGCCGCATCGCCCTCGACCGCCACCGCGACCGCCTCCCCGGTGGACCCGTCCGTCCATGCGTGCACGAGGTGCAGCAGGGCCGAGACGGCCTCGGGATCGCGACAGGGCACGGCCGGCGCCGCACCGGGCCGCACCTCGAGCGGGCCGGGGTCGGGCGACGGGAAGTCGCCGCCGGCCGCGCGGTACACCGCCACCGGGTAGTCCGGCTCCCAGTCCTGGAGGACGAGCGGGAGTTCGAGCGGATCCGGACCGGGCATCTCGGCCCCGGTGAGGTCCTCACCCTGCAGCACGCACTCGTGGAGCATGAGCGCCGCCGCCGGGCCCCGGATCACCGAGGGTTCGAGCTCGTCCCACGCGTGGTGCTGCGCGGCGACCTCGGGCAGCGGACCCGGGGCGAAGCGCGCCGCACCGTCCACGACCTCGAGCGCCGCCCACTCGGCCGGGGCCTCGAGCGCGAGTCGGTACGACGCGTGGTGCGCGACGGGCCACAACTGGAACCCGCGGTCCTGGGCCGACTCGCACCGCGCACAGAGTTCGACGAGGGCGTCCCAGTCCCGGCGCTCGCATGCCGCATCGATGACGCGCACCAACTCGTCGAGGTCGTTCCGGGCGACGACCTCCGCCAACCACGACTCCTGCGGCTCCTCGGACTCCATCGGGGGAATGGGTACCACGCCCACGCCGGGCACGGGACCGCCGGTCGGTCGAGGTGGTCGACGGACACGGCGGTCCACCGGCCCCGGGGCCCCGCAGAGTGCGCCGATCCGGCGGTCCGAGCGGTAGGTTCGGAGGTGACGGACCGACGACCCCCCGAGGAGCGCATCGTGGCCGATGCCGAGATCCCCGCCGTATTCCGACACGGTGACCAGGAGATCACCCTGCCGGTGATCCGGGGCACCGAGGACGAACTCGGGGTCGACATCGCCAAGTTGCGGGCCCAGACCGGCCTCATCACCCTCGACTACGGGTTCATGAACACCGGGTCGACCGAGTCCTCGATCACCTACATCGATGGCGACGCCGGGATCCTGCGCTACCGGGGCATCCCGATCGAGCAGCTCGTCGAGCGGGACTCCCCCTCGTTCCTCGAGACCGCCTACCTGCTCATCTACGGCGAACTCCCGACCACCGCCGAGCTC
>JALRDW010000196.1 GCA_023262065.1 Acidimicrobiia bacterium
GAAGTTCCCCGCCGGCACCGTCGTGACGCCCGAGCTGCTCGTGCAGTCCGGTCTCCTCAGCCGCGTCAAGCACCCGGTCAAGATCCTGGGCGAGGGCGACCTCGGCCATGCGCTCACGATCCACGCGCACGCCTTCTCGGCCTCGGCCAAGGCCGCCATCGAGGCGGCCGGTGGTACCACCGAGGTGATCCCTGCGCCGTGGGGCGACCGTCGCCCGCCGGCCCGCGGCAACGCCCACACCAACCGCTAGTCCCGCCCGCCACGCTCGGCCCCCGGCCAGGAGGACGCGAACAGCCATGATCGGTCGCCTGCGGAACATGTTCCGGGTCCCGGACCTGCGGAACAAGATCCTCTTCACGCTCATGGTCATCGCGGCGTACCGCTTCGGTTCGCACGTCCCGGTGCCCTACGTGGACTTCTCCGCGATCCAGCAGCTCAAGGAGAGCGCGGCGGACAACGGCATCGTCGGATTCCTCGACCTCTTCTCCGGTGGCGCCATCACCAGCGTCTCGGTGTTCTTCCTCGGCGTGATGCCCTACATCACCGCCTCGATCATCATGCAGCTGCTCGGGGTCGTCATCCCGAAGCTCGAGCAGTGGCAGAACGAGGGCCAGACCGGCCAGAAGAAGATCACGCAGTGGACCCGGTACGTGACGATCGGTCTGGCGATCATCCAGTCCACGGGTTTCGTGTTCGCGCTGAAGCAGGGCGGAGGTGGCCTGTTCGGTTCGCTCGGTCTGCCGCAGGGCATCGAGCTGATCCCCGACTTCACCGCGTGGCGCGCCGCGATGATCGTGCTCGTCTGGGTCGCCGGCACGGCGCTCGTCATGTGGTTGGCCGAACTCATCACTCAGCGCGGGATCGGCAACGGGATGTCGATCCTCATCTTCGCCTCGGTGGTCTCGAGCCTCCCGAGCGGCTTCGGCCTCATCTGGACCCAGGGCGGGCAGCTCAAGTTCTGGACGATCATGGCGATCCTCATCGGGATGATCGCGGCCATCGTCTACGTGGAGTCCGGTCAGCGTCGGATCCCGGTGCAGTTCGCCAAGCGGGTCGTCGGCCGCCGGATGGTCGGCGGACAGAGCACCTACATCCCGCTCAAGGTGAACCAGTCCGGTGTGATCCCGGTGATCTTCGCGTCCTCGATCATGTCGTTCCCGGCGCTCATCGCCACCGCCACGAACTGGGGTTGGCTCCAGGACTTCGCGAACGACTACCTCGTGCGGCAGGACAGCCTCTTCTACATGGGGCTGTACACCCTGCTCATCGTGTTCTTCGCCTACTTCTACACGGCGATCGCGTTCAACCCGGCCCAGCAGGCCGACATCATCCGCAAGCAGGGCGGTTTCATCCCGGGTATCCGGCCCGGACCCCCGACCGAGCGGTACCTCGCCCGGGTGCTCAACCGGATCACGCTCCCGGGCTCGCTGTTCCTCGCCGCGATCGCGCTGACCCCGCTCATCGTGTTCGCCGCGTGGAACATCGCCGAGTTCCCGTTCGGCGGCACCTCGCTCCTCATCGCGGTGGGCGTCGCCCTCGAGACGATGAAGCAGATCGACAGCCAGCTCATGATGCGCAACTACGAGGGCTTCCTCGCCTGACCGGCGCGCCTGTCATGACCAGCGGCGTACGGCTCATCCTGCTCGGCAAGCAGGGTTCGGGGAAGGGCACCCAGGCGGTCCGCCTGGCCGATCACTACGGGATCGCGCACCTCTCCACCGGGGATCTCTTCCGGGCCGCGGCGCGGGCCGGCACGCCGTCCGGGCTCGAGGCCATCGAGTACATGGACCGGGGTGAACTCGTGCCCGACGACATCGTGCTGAAGGTCGTGCGCGAGCAGATGCGGCGGGGTGGGCTCATGGACGACGGGTTCGTGCTCGACGGGTTCCCGCGCACGCTGGCTCAGGCCGAGGCGCTCGAGGCCGAACTGGCCGCGGCGGATCGGCCGCTCGACGTCGCGATCGACCTCGAGGTGCCGACCGAGATCGTCCTCGACCGCATCGCGGGACGCCGGGTGTGCGAGGACTGCGGTACGACCTACCACCTCACGATGCCGCCGAAGGTCGCCGGAGTCTGCGACGTGTGCGGGGGCACCGTGAGCCAGCGCGACGACGACACCGAGGCCTCGGTCATGCGTCGCCTCGAGCTGTACCACACGGCCACGATGCCGATCCTGGACTTCTACCGGGGCCTCGGCCGGCTCGTGGAGATCGACGGCATGGGCTCGGGCGACGAGGTCTTCGACCGGGTGCGCACGGCGGTCGACGGTCGTCTCGGCGGCTGAATGTTCTCCCGCAAGACCCCGGCGCAGATCGCGACGATGCGACGCGCCGGTCGGGTCGTGGCCGAGATGCACGAGGCCTGCACCCGGGCGGCCCGACCCGGAGCGACCACGGCCGAGGTCGACGCGGCCGCCCGTGAGGTCCTCGATCGGCGCGGCGCCCGCTCCAACTTCCTCGGGTACCACGGGTTCCCGGCGGTGATCTGCGCATCGCCCAACGAGGTCGTCGTGCACGGCATCCCCGGTCCCCGGGTGCTCGAGGAGGGGGACATCCTCTCCATCGACTGCGGCGCGATCGTCGACGGCTGGCACGCCGACGCCGCGATCACCGTCCCCGTCGGTGCGATCGATGAGGAGTCGGCCCGCCTCATCGCCGTGACCCAGGAGTCCCTCGACGCCGCGATCCGGGTGATGATCGTCGGTGCGACCCTCGGTGACATCGGGGCGGCGGTCAGCGGGGTGGCCGAGGCCGCCGGCATGTCGATCGTGCGTGAGTACACGGGTCACGGTATCGGCACCGCCATGCACGAGGAGCCCGCGGTACCGAACTACCCGAACGGGGCGGGCCACCGCACGAAGCTCAAGGGTGGGCTGGTGCTCGCGATCGAGCCGATGGTGAACCTGGGTCGGGCGGGCACGCGCGAACTCGACGACGGCTGGACCGTCGTCACGCTCGACGGCTCGCGATCGGCGCACGTCGAGCACACGATCGCGATCACCGACGACGGACCCGAGGTCCTCACCCTCCCCTGACTCGCGGCCGGGCGGCGCTCAGCGGGCGGCGAACCACTCCACGGTGCGGCGCAGACCCTCCTCGAAGGGGACCTCGCAGTGGAAGCCCATGGCCTCGGCCATGAGGCGGTTGTCGGCCTGGGAGAGCCGCACGTCACCCGCCCGGGGGTCGACGTGGTTCCGCTCGGCGGTCACCCCGATGATCGTCTCGAGGTGGCCGAGCAGGCCGAGCAGCGACTGCGTGGTCCCCGGGGCGAGGTTGAACACCTTCCCGGAGACCGCCTCGGCCGGTGCGGCGAGCGCGGCGAGGTTGCCGGCCACGACGTCGGAGACGTAGGTGAAGTCCCGGCTCTGCAGACCGTCCCCGTGGACCTCCACCGCCCGCCCGGCCCGCAGCGCGTCGATGAACAGCGGGATGACCGCGGCGTACTGCGAATCGGGTCGCTGCCGGGGTCCGAACACGTTGAAGTACCGCAACGACACCGTCTCGAGACCGTGCAGCTCGGCGAACACCCTGCAGTAGACCTCGCCGGCCAACTTGCTCACCGCGTACGGCGACCGGGGCACGAGGGGCGCGGTCTCCGGGGTGGGCGGCGCGGTGGCCCCGCCGTACACGCTGCTCGACGAGGCGTAGATCACCCGGCGCACGCCGGCCCGCTGCGCGCAGTGGAGCACGGTGAGTGTGCCATGGGTGTTCATGGTGTCGGTGGTGAGCGGATCGGCCACCGATCGGGCGACCGAGCCGCGGGCGCCCTCGTGGAACACCGCCTCGACGCCCGCCATCGCGGCGCTCACCGCATCGGGGTCGGCCACCGACCCGACCACGAGGTCGGTACCGGCGGGCAGGTTCTCGGCGTGTCCGGTGCTCAGGTCGTCGAGGACCCGGACCGTGTCCCCGCGGGCCAGCAGGGCGTCGACGAGGTTCGACCCGATGAAGCCGGCGCCGCCGGTGACCAGGATGTGCACGGCGCCGAGGTTACGCGTCCGGCGGGCGATCGGGGACCGTGCCGGGCGGGTGGATCGGTCAGGCCGCGTCGTCGGCGGTGATCCGCGCCGGCGTCGCCGGCGCGGCCTCGAAGCCGGTGGGCAGCGGCTCGTCGCCGAGTGCGATCGTCATCGTGCGGGCGAGGAACTCGAGGAGCGAGGACATGTCCGCTCCGCTGACCGTCGGGTCGACGTCGCGCACGAGGGTCGGGTCGAGATCGGGCACCCGCACGTACCGGATGAGCTCGTGGTCGGCCTGGTGCGACTCCTCGCCATCGGCGAACAGCTCCTCGTGGAGCTTCTCGCCGGGGCGCAGCCCGGTGAACACGATCGGGATCTCCGGGGAGTGGTTCGCGGCCAGACGTCGGGCCACGTCCGCGATCTTCACCGGCTCGCCCATGTCGAGGACGAGCGCCTCGCCGTCGTGGCCGATCGCGCCGGCCTGGATGACGAGCTGGACGGCCTCCTCGATCGTCATGAAGAACCGGGTGACGTCGGGGTGGGTCACGGTGACCGGTCCGCCCGCCTCGATCTGGGCCCGGAACGCGGTGAGCACCGAGCCGCGGCTCCCGAGGACGTTGCCGAACCGGACCGACAGGTAGGTGCCGGGGTGGCGCAGACCGAAGTAGGAGGTGAGGCCCTCGGCGATGCGCTTCGAGTACCCGAGGATGCTGCAGGCGTTCGCAGCCTTGTCGGTCGAGATGTTCACGAACCGGGTGACGCCCGCGGCGGCGGATGCGTCGAGCACCGACAGGGTGCCCCACACGTTCGACTTCAGCGCCTCGACCGGGTGGGCCTGCAGCAGCGGGAGGTGCTTGAGCGCCGCGGCGTGGAAGACCAGCTGCGGAGACGCCGCCGCGAAGAGCCGCGCGAGCCGCGCGCGATCGCGGACATCGGCCAGCACGGCGCGGCGCGCGAGGCCGGGCTGGCGCTCGCCGATCTCCATGTCGATCGCGTAGAGCGCGAATTCCGAGCTGTCGAGCAGGACCAGCTCCGCGGGTC
>JALRDW010000214.1 GCA_023262065.1 Acidimicrobiia bacterium
CGGGCGGCGAGTGCCGCGGCGAGGTTCACCGTGACGCTGCTCTTGCCGACCCCGCCCTTGCCCGACGCGATCGCGAGCACGCGGGTGGTGGCCGGGATCTCGGTCTCCGGCGCACCGTCCTGGGCCCGGCGGCGGGCCACATCCATCGTGTGCGCTCGCTGCTCGGCCGTCATCTCGATCCAGTCGACCGTGACCTCGTCGACGCCCGGGAGTGACTCGACCCGGGCGAGGACCTCGCGCTTGATCTGGGCCCGCAGCGGGCACCCGAGGGTCGTGAGCACGATCTCGATCCGGGCCCGCCCGTCGACGAACTCGACCTCGCCGACCATCCCGAGGTCGGTGATGGGTGCGCCGAGCTCGGGGTCGAGGACACCGCCGAGGATGGCGCGCACGGTCTCCGGCGTGGCAGTCGGCTCGGTCGGTCGGGGATCGATCGTGGTCACGGGGTCGTCGCCTCGGGAGGTGCGGTGCGGGGTCCGGATCGGCGCACCGCCGGGACCGTCACGTTACGACGCGGCCGTGTCGGCCGCCGCCCGGGCGGGTGGCGAGGGGTGCGGACCCGCTCGGGTCGGGTACCCTGAGGGGCGATCGACGTCGGGGCACCCCCGACCCGAACCCCCACGTGGAGGTCACATGTTCTCCGTCACCGATTCCCGCTCGCAGTTCCTGCTCACCGACTCGGCCGCCGCCAAGCTCAAGGAGCTCATCGAGGCCGAGGACCAGCCCGGGCTCGCGCTGCGTGTCGCGGTGCGTCCGGGTGGCTGCTCCGGGTTCTCGTACGAGATGTTCTTCGACGGTGACATCTCGGAGGACGATGTGCGCAGTGAGCAGGGCGGCGTGCAGGTCGTGGTCGACCCGGCGTCGATGGCGCACCTCGGTGGCGCGTCCCTCGACTACAAGGACGGCCTCCAGGGAGCCGGGTTCCACATCTCGAACCCGAACGCGCAGCGCACCTGCGGCTGCGGCCAGTCCTTCTCCTGATCCACTCGATTCCTTCGGTGAGCGGTCCTCGCGTGCGGCGCACGAGGGGGCCGCTCGTCGCGTCCGGGAGGCACACATGAGCAGTTGGATGGTCGTCACCTCGGCCGACAACTTCCAGCGCACGATCGACCTCGGTTTCACGAAGCAGGGGTTCAAGGCCCGGCAGCGCAAGAAGGTGATGGAGCAGATGGAGCCGGGCGACGACCTCCTGTACTACGTCACCGGTGTGCAGGTGTTCGCCGCCACGGCCCGCATCACGTCGGCCGGGTTCGAGGAGCACGAACTGATCTGGACCTCGAAGCCCGGGGAGGACTACCCGTGGCGGGTCGAGGTGCGGCCCGACCGCGTGCTCGTCGACGAGGACTGGATCCCGACCTCCGAGATCGCCCCCGGCCTCGAGTACGTGCAGAAGTGGCCGGCCGAGCACTGGAAGCTCGCGTTCCAGGGCAACCTCCACCGCATCCCGGACGAGGACTTCGCAACGGTCCGTGCCGCGCTGGCCGGCGGCCGTCGGCTCGCGATCCGGGCGGCGAAGGTCGTGGCGAAGCGCGCGAGCGGTCGTTAGGCCCCGACGCGGTCGAGGAGGCCGCGGATCTCGTCGGTCGCGAACGCACCGTCGAGGCGCTCCTGCACGGTCCCGTCGGCCCCGACCGTGAAGAGCCACGGCTCGCTGTCGAGGCCCCAGGCGCCGACGGTCGGGACGAGTTGGGTGCCCTCGGTGGACGCGTAGATCTCGACGTGCACGAAATCGATCGTCTCGGCGTAGTCGGGGGCCACCGCGAGCAACTGGTCGAGCACGGGCCCGCAGTACCGGGTCTGGCAGCGGGCGGGGGTGGCGAACATCACCGCGACCGGTCGGCCCTTCCCGATCACGTCGCTGAGCGAGGCGGCGTGCAGCCCGCATGCGGGCTCGCGCGTGCAGATCGGATCGACGCCGAGCGTCGCGATGGAGGTCGGGGACGCCGCATCGGGTGCGCGATCACCGAGGATGGGGGCGACGGGTTCCTCGGACACCTGGAAGAACGAGGTGGCCGATCGCCCGTCGAGGGTCGCCCGGGCCTCCCAGACCCCGGCCCGCGGCAGGAGCAGCGGTGCGGTGAAGATGCCCCGACCCGCCGGGAGGCCCTCGGTGTGCAGCGTCGCCGGGATCACGTCGCCGAACGCACCGTCGCGGGGGCGGATCGAGATCGTCGCCTCGCCGGCGTCGACGAACTCCTCGCCGCGGGTGAAGATGAACGCGAACCGCTGGGGTCGGGGGTCGACGTACAGGTCGCTCGACACCGTCAGCGCCTGCAGGGGACCGCGGCGGGTCGAGGTGGTCGATGACCCGGATGAGGAGGAGCCGCCGCACGCGGCGAGCGCCGCAGCACCGCCGGCGGCGAGGCCGGCGCCGAGGAAGGCACGTCGGGAGAGGTCGGTGGAGCGCATCGTCCTATCCTCGCAGCCGGAGGTGCCAGGTGTCCGATCACGTCTCGTTCGAACTCGATGGGGTGGCGGTGACCGTCGACGTCCCGGCGGGTGAGACGCTGCTCACCGTGCTGCGCGAGCGCCTCGGGGTCACCGACGTGAAGGACGGCTGCGCGCCGCAGGGTCAGTGCGGCTGCTGCACGGTCCTCGTGGACGGCGACGCCCGGGTGGCCTGCGTGACGCCGGTGGCCCGGGTGGCCGGGCGACGGGTCACGACCGCCCGCGGCCTCGATCCGGCCTGGCGTGACGCGGCGGCGGCCGCCCTCGTGGCGACCGGTGGTTCGCAGTGCGGGTTCTGCACGCCGGGCATCGTCGTACGGGCGGCGGCGGCGACCGCCAAGGGGCGGGGGGAGGGACCGGGTCTGGCCCGCGCCCTCGCCGCGCACGTCTGCCGGTGCACCGGGTGGCAGACCATCGTGGAGGCGTTCGACCAGGTGCGCGATGGGGTCGAGCCACCGGCGCGCGACCTCGACCTCGCGGCCGAGCGGGCCCGGCTCGAGGGTGGGGTGCCCCAACGGGTCGACCTCGCGGTCCCACTCGGCGGAGCCGGGTTCGCCGACGACGCGGCACCCCGCGACGCGCTCGTCGCCGTGCTGCGGCCGCCCGGCTCGGACGCGCCGGCCGAGGAGCTCGACGGCGTGGCGTGGGTCATCGGACCGACGCTCACCGAGGCCCGGCGCACCGCCGGCACCGTGCAGGGCCGGCGCACCACGGTCGACGAGCGGCCGCCGCTGCCGCAGCCCGACGCACCGGCCGGCGGGTACGCACTCGCCACGGGGTGGGTCGACCCTGCGTACCTCGAGCCCGATGCGTCGTGGTGCGCGCCGGGCGGCGAGCCCGCGTCGGCCCGCGGCAACGGCGGCGGGTTCGGCGGCAAGGCGGCGTCGATCGCACCGGACGCGGCGCGGGGTCTCGCGGATCGGCTGGGCCGCACCGTGCGGGTGGTGCTCAGCCGCGAGGACGTGGTCCGGCGCGCCCCGAAGCGCGCGCCGATCGCGGCCACCGCACGGCTCGACGGGACGACCGTGCGGATCGAGGGGACCTGCGCCGCCGGGGGTGAGGGCCCGCTCGACGCCGCGGCGGGCGTCGAGTCGGCCTACGGGCTCACCATCGATGCGACCTGGCGGCCGGTCCCCGTCGCCGGACCCGCCGTGTCGGGGACGCTCCGGGCCGCGGGCCTCGCCGAGACCGCCGTGCTCGTGGAGGGCGCGCTCGCAGCCGCGGGTGCCGATCGCCTGGGCCTCGTGCGCGGGGCCCGCGCCGCCGCCGTGCTCCTCGACACCTGCGTCGCCACGGCGGAGGGCGCGCTGGCGGGCGCCCGGGTCGAGGTCGACGCGACCACCGGGCGCATCGAGGGTGTGAGGGTGCGCGTGGCCGCGGGCGATCCGCTCGACGACATCGTGCTGCGGTCCTATGCGATCGGTGCGGCCCACATGGCGCTCGGCTGGGTGCTCACCGAGGGCCTCGCGGTCGACCCCACGACGGGGGAGCCGCTCGACCTCACGATCCGCTCGCTCGGCGTCATCCGGGCGCAGGCGGTCCCGCCGATCGAGGTCGGGATCGTGGACGAGTCGGGTCCGGCGCGACCGCGTGCGTCCGATGCGGTGTTCGCCGCCGTGGCGGCGGCCACCGTGCTCGGCCTGCTCCGGGCCGACGGCGTCGCTCCGGGTACGTTCCCGGCCCGCGACACCCGCGCGGCGCGGGCCCTCCGCCGCTGACCGACGATCCGAGGAGGCCGCCGTGCCCGTCCAACCGCTCCCGACCCCCAGCGCGCCCCCGGCGGCCGGTCCCTACTCGCACGCGGTGCGGGCGGGCGACTGGATCACCTGCGCCGGCCAGATCCCGCTCGATCCCGCGACGGGCGCGCTGGTCGAGGGCGACATCACTGCGCAGGCCGAGCGCGTGCTCGCCAACATCCGCGCCGTGCTGGGTGACGTGGGTGCCGCGCTCACCGACGTGGCGAAGGCCACCATCTTCCTCGTCGACCTCGCCGACTTCGCGGCCGTGAACGCGGTGTACGCCGAGGCGTTCGGTGACCACCGTCCCGCACGCTCGACGATCCAGGTCGCCGCACTCCCCGCGGGCGCCCGGGTCGAGATCGAGGTGTGGGCCCACCGACCCGTCGATCGGTAGGCTCCCGACCATGATCGGACCGATCCTCATCGTCATCACCATGGTGCTCGCGCTGCCCATCGCCACGATGCTCGGCGGTGCGGCGTGGAGCGCGCTCATGGGGCAGGTGCTCGCGGACGACGCGGACCTGCGCCACGCCGACGCGCCGAAGTAGCGCGGGCCGCGCCGCGGGTCAGGCGCCGGTGCCGAGGGTGACCGTCACGAGGTCCTCCCCGACGGTCACCGGACCGTCGTAGCCCCCGTCGCGCACATCCCGGGCGAAGGCGTCGGCGTCCGCGTCGACCCGCGGCGGCGGGATGAGGTGGGTGAGCACCAGGTGACGCACGCCGGCCCGTGCTGCGAGTCCGCCGAGTGCCACCGAGTCCGCGTGGTACTCGAAGATCGTCTCGAAGATCGAGCCGGCGACCGCGTCGCGCAGCGGGGTCGATCGGCAGGCCTCGTGCACGAGGATGTCGCAGTCGCGTGCGAGGTCCTCGACCTCGGTGCACACACGGGTGTCACCGGAGATCACGATGACCCCGTCCGGGGTGGTGACCCGGTAGGCGACGGCCTCCTCCACCGGTTCGTGGTGCACGAGCACCGACTCGACGCGTACCGACCCGTCGGCGCTGCGCCACACCTCGGTCGGCACGGCGGGCAGCGGGAACGGGCGCACGTCGATCTCCGGGCCGACCGGTTGGACGTGCGCCATGCGCACGGCGATGTCGTCCGAGTACGGCTCGAAGATCGCGCGGGCGAAGCGTTCGCAGTGGCCCGCTGCGCACACGACGGTGAGCGGACCCGTCATGTGGAGCTGCTGCTCGACCCACCGGGTCATCGCGAGGTCGGCGAGGTCGACGACGTGGTCCGAGTGGATGTGGGTGAGGAACAGCGCCGTGATCGCGTACGGGCGCAGGCCGGCCTCGGTGAGTCGCAGCACCGTGCTGCGGCCCGCATCGAACTGCAGGGCGATGTCGCCGTGTCGGACCAGTGTGCCCGCACCGGCCCGACCGGGACTCGGGTGGGGCACGCCCGTACCGGTGAGCGTCACCGTGGTGGTCACGGTCCGGCGGTGAAGCGCGACTGGCCGAACCGGTAGCCCACCGACCGCACCGTGTGGATGAGGCTCGCGTGCTCCTCACCCAACTTGGCCCGGAGCCGACGGACGTGGACGTCGACGGTGCGTGCGCCGCCGTAGTACTCGTACCCCCAGACGCGGGACAGGAGCTGCTCCCGGGTGAAGACCTTGCCGGGGTTCGTCGCGAAGAACTTGAGCAGTTCGTACTCCATGTAGGTCAGGTCGAGCGGAGCCCCGGACAGCGCGGCCTGGTAGGTCTCGAGGTTGAGGACGAGGTCCCCGTACTCGAGGATCTCCACCGAGGTGCCCCGGCCGGCCCGGAAGAACAGGTGCCGCAGGCGCGCCTCGAGCTCCCGGGGGTGGAACGGGCTGAGGCAGAAGTCGTCGAAGAGGTCCTCGCGGCCCTCGAGCTCGGCGAGCTGGGCGCCGGAGACGAGCAGGAGCAGCGGTTCGAGGACCGCGTCCCGCTTGCGCAGGGTGCGGCACAGCGCGAACGCGCCCTCCGGGTCCTCGTCGGCGACGATGATCGCCCCGCTCCAGCCCTCCCGCGGTTCGGCCTGCGTCGCGACCGCGGCGTTCGTGACCGCCTGCCACGCGTGGCCGGCGAGGTCGAGTGTCTGCGCGAGCAGGGCCGGCGGCGGGTCCGGGAAGACGAGGAACGGTTCCATACGCGCCTCAGAGCGTCCCGAGGTACCGGTCGAGCTCGAACGGGGTGACCTGCTGGCGGTAGGCGTTCCACTCCTCGCGCTTGTTGCGCACGAAGTACTCGAACACGTGCTCCCCGAGCGTCTCGCGCACGAGGTCCGAACCCTCCATGATCGTGACGGCCTCGTCGAGTGACTGGGGGAGCGAGCCGATGCCGGCGGCCCGACGGGCCTCCTCGGACATCTCCCAGATGTTGTTCGTCGCCTCGGCCGGCAGCTCGTAGCGCTCCTCGATGCCTCGCAGGCCCGCGGCGAGCATCACCGAGTAGGCGAGGTACGGGTTGCAGGCGGGGTCGGGTGACCGGAACTCGACCCGGGTCGAGGACTCCTTGCCGCGCTTGGGCGGCGGGACGCGCACGAGCGCGCTCTCGTTGTTCCGGGCCCACGAGATGTAGGTCGGTGCCTCGTACCCCATGATGAGGCGCTTGTAGGAGTTGACCGTCTGGTTGGTGACCGCGGTGATCTCCCGGGCGTGGCGCAGCAGTCCGGCGATGAAGGAGCGTCCGGTCTCGGAGAGCCCGGATTCGCTGGTGCCGTCGGCGAACGCGTTCACGCCGTCCTTCTCGAGGGAGAGATGGCAGTGCATCCCCGATCCGAACGCGTCCTGGATCGGCTTGGGCATGAAGGTCGCGTGCACGCCCGCGTCCGCGGCCACCTGCTTCACGATGAGCCGGAACGTCATGACGTTGTCGGCCATCGTGAGCGCGTCGGTGTACCGCAGGTCGATCTCGTGCTGGCCCGGCCCGTTCTCGTGGAACGAGTACTCAACCGGGATGCCCATGTGCTCGAGCATCGTGATGGTCCGGCGCCGCAGGTCGCTCGTCATGTCGGTGTGCGTCAGATCGAAGAACCCGGCGCGATCGACCGGCTTCGGCTTCCGGGCCGATCGGAAGTAGTAGAACTCCATCTCCGGCCCGACGTAGAACGTGTATCCCCGTTCGAGCGCGGCCACGAGGTTGCGGCGCAGCACGTGGCGGGGGTCGCCCGCGAACGGCGTGCCGTCGAAGTGCTCGATGTCGCAGAACATCCGGGCGACGGGGGCCTCGTCGCCCCGCCACGGCACGATCTCGAAGGTGCTGGCGTCCGGGACGGCGAGCACATCGGACTCCTGGACCCGGCTGTAGCCCTCGATCGCCGAGCCGTCGAAGGTCATGCCCTCCTCGAGGGCGGTCTCGAGCTCGGCCGGGGTGATGGCGAACGACTTCAGGGTGCCGAGGACGTCGGTGAACCAGAGGCGCACGAAGCGCACCCCCCGTTCCTCGACCGTCCGCAGCACGTACTCGGCCTGGGGTCCCATGGAGGGGCAGTCTGCCAGAGGCCTCGCGCGGATCGTCCGGTCGGAATCCCACCCATCGTGGGATTCACGCGAATCGTGTGCCACCATGGGGGGCGTTCGGGCCGCGCCTCCGGTCCGGCGCGGGCAGGCGACCGAGGCGACCGGCACCATGCACCCCACCCTTGCGATCGACAACGGACTCCTCAACATCGGGGTCCTCGTGCTCGTGCTCGCCGTGGCGATCGGCGCGATCGCCGCCGGCGCGCGTCGCTGACGGACCCCCCGCTGGCGGGCCGGGGCACGCCTCGGGGAGGATCCCGGCGCCACGCGGGCGACGATCGGCACGGGAGGGACACCATGGTGGACGGGTGGGGCGACGAGGCCGATCTCCTCGACGAGCTGCGCATCCGGCGGCTGCAGTCCGCGTACGTGGACGCGGTCAACCGACGCGCTTGGACCGAGTTCGTCGACCTCTTCCTGCCGACCTCGGTGCTCGAGGTGCGCGCCGGTGCCGAGCGGGCCGACGAGGTCGTGGGCCCGGAGGCCATCGGGTCGCTCATCGGCGGTTACCTCGAGCCCCTCGACTTCCTCGTGCAGGTGGTGCTCAACGCGCGCGTCGTCACCCGCTGGCGGGGCGAGGAGGACCGAGCTGCGGCCCGCCTGTCCATCGCGGAGCACCGTCAGGCCCGCGGGACCGGCCGGGAGCGCCACTCGTTCGGCACCTACCACGACGAGTACGTGCGGGTGGACGGGCGCTGGTGGTTCGCCCGGCGTCGCTACGACCGCCAGGTCGTGACGGCCGAGCCGGGTGCGGGTCGGGACCTCGACGTGGTGCCGATGCCCGAGGACGCCACCGATCTGGGCCCTCCCGGAGCGGCTTGGCGCGGGCGGCCGGGACCGGCCGGAGCCTGAGCGGTGCCGGGGACCCGCCGCCCCCATCGGGCGCGAGCGGTTCCGACCGGTACCGTGCCGTGATGCGCAGCCTCCGGATCCGATCCCTCGCCGCCGTCGTGATCGGTGCCGTCGCCGTCACGGGCGCGGCCGTCCTCACGGTGCCGGCCTCCGCCGCCAAGCCGACGGCACCGCCGATCATCGACGATGCGCCGGTGCCCGGGGCCAAGCGGCTCAACTTCCGAGCCGGGCCGTTCGACATCAAGTCGGGCCAGAACAACATCGCGTTCCTCCCGGGGATCGAGAAGCCGCAGGTCGACGGGTACATCACCGCGATCCGCCCGGACCTCAAGTACGCGAACGGGAAGACACCGGGGGTCGACGTGGTGCACCTGCACCACGGGGTGTGGCTGAACTTCAGCGACGCCGATGCGACCATGCGCGGGCCGGAGCGGTTCTTCGCCGCCGGTGAGGAGAAGACCGCGCTGGTCCTCCCCGAGGGATTCGGGTACGAGTACGAGGCCACCGACCAGTGGACGCTCAACTACATGATCCACAACCTCTGGCCGAAGCCCCGCAAGGTCTGGATCACGTACGCCATCGACTTCATCCCGGCGACCTCGAGGGCCGCCGAGTCGATCACCCCGGCTCGCCCGGTCTGGATGGACATCCAGAACGGTGAGATCTACCCGGTGTTCGATGCGATCAAGGGCTCGGGGACGAACGGGACCTACACCTACCCGGACCAGGAGCCGGACGCGTACGCGAAGCAGTCCAGTGACGCGAACCCTCCGGGTCGCCGGGGCTTCCGCCCCTCGGCTCCGAAGAACGTCTGGACCGTCGACGAGGACCGGACGGTCATCGCGACCGCGGGGCACCTCCACCCCGGCGGACTCCACAACGACCTGTACGTCACCCGCGCCGGCGCGACCGCGCCGAAGGCCAACCGCAAGCCGGGCACGACCGACACGGCGCGGCTGTGGCGCAGCGAGGCGGTGTACTACGAGCCGGCCGGCGCGGTGTCCTGGGACGTCTCGATGACCGTCACCCCCCTCGACTACCGGGTCGCGCTCAAGAAGGGCGACGTGCTCTCGACCACCGTCACCTACGACACGGCGGACGCGTCCTGGTACGAGTCGATGGGGATCATGGTCGTGTGGACCGCACCGACGAAGGGCATCGATCCGTTCCGGACGAAGGTGGCGCGCCGGGGTCTGCTCACCCACGGGCACCTGCCCGAGAACGACAACCACGGTGGGAAGCCGGCGGGCAGGGCCTACATCAATGCGCTCAAGGTGCAGTCGTCCCCGGAGCCGGTGTCGAACATCCTCATCGAGGACTACGTGTACGCCCGCGGCGACATGTCGCTCGCCGACAACATCCCGACCGTGCCCGCGGGTTCGTCGATCACCTTCGACAACTCCCTCGACGCTCCGAAGGAGAACGGGATCTGGCACACGATCACCGCGTGCAAGGCCCCGTGCAACCGGTCGACCGGCATCGCCTACCCCCGCGCCGACGCCGAGGTGCAGTTCGACTCGGGTGAGCTGGGCATCGCCGGCCCGCCGACCGCGAACCGCCTCACCTGGCGGACCCCGACCGACATGGACCCGGGCACCTACACCTACTTCTGCCGGATCCACCCCTTCATGCGCGGGGCGTTCCGCGTGACGGAGTCCTGATGTCACGGCGCACCCGCATCCTCGTCGTCGTCCTCGTCGTCCTCGCCGCGCTCGGCGGCGCGACGGCCTGGTACCTCACGAGCGGCTCCGACCCGGAGGGACCGGCGCTGCCCGCGCGCACCTCGGGGGCGACCGGCACCGCCTCGGCCGACGGCCGTTGGACGGTCACCGAGGACGGCTCGTTCGTCGGGTACCGGATCTCGGAACGCTTCGTCGGCGGGCTGGCCGACATCGAGGCGGTCGGCCGGACCTCGGACGTCCGCGGTGGTCTCACCGTCGACGGACGGTCGGCACGAGCGGTGTCGATCGAGGCGGACCTCGGCTCCCTCGCATCCGACAAGGCCGCGCGCGACAACTACCTCCGTACGAACGCGCTGGAGACCGGCACGTACGGGACCGCACGGTTCGTCGCCGCCGGGCCGATCGCGCTCCCCCCGCTGACCCGGGGCGCCGAGTTCGAGCGCACGATCGACGGCGAGCTCACGCTCCACGGTGTGACCCGTCCGCTGTCGCTCCCGGTCACCGCCCGCTGGGACGGTTCGGCCGTGTTCATCATCGGGACCGCCCCGATCGTGCTCGCCGACTTCGGCATCACCACCCCGCAGACGCCGGTGGTCTCGGTGCAGGACCGCGGCAGCCTCGAGCTCCAACTGGTGCTGCGTCGGCCCTGAGTCACCCCTCGAGCGGTACCGGTTCCGGTTCGACCCGCCCGTCCGGGCGAGCCCCGAACCACCCGTCGAGGGTGACCGCGACGAGCGCGAGCCACGCGATGGCGAACCCGGCGATCCGCCAAGCGGGCATCGACTCCCCGTAGAGCGCCACCCCGAGGACGAGGTTGATCGTCGGCACGATGTACTGCAGCCAGCCGAGCGTCGTGAGGGGGATGCGGCCGGCGGCGTACCCGAAGAGGAGCAGCGGCACGGCGGTGACGAGGCCGGCGAACGCGATGAGCAGGAGGTCGACGCGATCCGCCGTCCCGAGTCCCCCCTCCCCGGTGAGGCCGGCCACGACGAGGAACGCGACGGCGAACGGTGCGAGCACCCAGGTCTCGGCGGTGAGACCGGTCAGCGGATCGAAGCGGACCCGCTTCTTCAGCACGCCGTAGAGGGTCCACGTCGCCGCGATGAGGACGGCGAACACCGGCACCTGGCCGTAGCCGAACGCGAGGACGACGACGGAGGCGAGCGCGAGGGCGAGGGCGCCGCGCTGTGCCGGGCGCAGGTGCTCGCGCAGCACGATGGCCCCGGCCGCGACCATGCCGATGGGGGAGAGCAGGTACCCGAGCGCCGCGTCGACGACCCGGTCGTGCGTGACGCACCACACGTACAGCGTCCAGTTCGTCGCGAGCGCGAGCGCGGCGATCCCGGTGCGCACGAGCACACCCGGATCGCGCAACGCGACGAGACGCGGCCACGCGCGACGGATCGCGACGACCGACGTGAGCAGGACCACCGAGCCGACGATGCGCCAGGCGATGAGGGTCGCGGCGTCGATGCCGACGAGTGCGTGCCAGTAGATCGTGACGAGGCCCCACAACGTGTAGGCACCTGCACCCGCGGCGAGACCCCTGCGGTGCTCATCCCGCGGCCCCGGCGCGTTACCCATCGCGTTACCCACTTGTGTACCCAGCGCCATACCCATGACACAGCGTCACGAATCGTGTGCGGGGTCGGGAATTGCAAATCACATGCATGTTCTTGTCCGACCCCCTCCCTACGGTCTCGGCCACATGGATTCGAACGCACCGGGCACTGCGGGGAACGAGGTCGTCGACGCGAGCGGTCGGGTCGGCGGGGACGGTTCGACCGTCCTCGTCGTCGCGGCCGACCCGACGGTGCGCGCCGCGCTCGCTGCGCTGTGTCGCACGACCACGGGCGCCACCGTACGCGACGAGCGCACCCTCCCCGCCGATGGCACCTCGATCGCGGACGTGCTCGTGGTCGTCGACCCGGGTGACGCGAGCCACGGGGTGCCACGCACCCTCACGACTGCGGCCGCCCTCACCGTGCCCGTGCTCGTGATCCCGCCGGCCTGGCGGGATGCACTCCTCGCCGGCGCGCTCGGCACGGCCGCGATCGTGCCGGAGATCGCGGTGGTGGTCGCCGCTGCGCTCGCCGGCATGGCCGACGGGACCGCGCCCGAGGTCTCCCTCGCCCGCCGGGAGCGGGAGGTGGTCCGACTCGTGGCGGCCGGTCGGACCGACGCCGAGATCGCGCAGGAGCTCGGCATCGCCACGAGCACCGTGCGGTCGCACCTCGACCGCATCGGACAGAAGACTGGCGCCCGTCGGCGACCGGCGCTCGTCCGCCTCGCTCGACGGCTCGGGCTCACGCCGGACGGGTCCGGACCGGGCGACTGATCGGATCACCGCATCGAGCGGTGGGGCCGGATCCCCGGCCCGCTCCTATCCTTGGGCGATGCCCCGCATCCGCGTCGCCGCCGCGCAGATCAACCTCGTCGTCGGCGACCTCGACGGGAACCTCACGCGCATGCGCGACGCGTACACGGCGGCCGACGCGGCGGGGGCCGACCTCGTGGTGATGCCGGAACTCACGATCACCGGCTATCCGCCGGAGGACCTCCTGCTCAAGCCGGCGTTCCTGCGGCACGCACGGGAGGTGCTCGAGACCTTCGCGGCCTCGACCGGTGACGTCGTCGCCGTCGTCGGGTACCCCGAGGTCGGCCGGTCGGGCCTCCACAACGCGGCGGCCATCTGCGCGGGCGGCGCCGTCGTCGGCACGTACCGCAAGCACCTGCTGCCGAACTACGCGGTGTTCGACGAGGAGCGGTACTTCGAGCCGGTCGCGACCGACGGGCCGCTGGTCGTGATCGCCGGGGTGCGGGTCGCGGTCACGATCTGCGAGGACGCGTGGAGCGCGACCGGGCCGGTCCTCACCCAGGCCGCGGGGGGCGCCGAACTCGTGGTCAACCTCAACGCGTCGCCGTACCACGCGGGCCGGGTGCACGAGCGGGAGGCGATGCTCACGACCCGCGGCGCGGACGCCGGCATCCCGATCGTGTACGCGAACCTCGTCGGGGGCCAGGACGAGCTCGTCTTCGACGGCGCGTCGATGGTCGTGGACGGCACCGGCCGCGTCGTGGCCCGGGCTCGACAGTTCGTCGAGGACCTGCTCGTGGTCGACCTCGAGGTGCCGGTCGCGGCCCAGCGACCGCCGGGTTCACGGCCGACCGGATCGGTCGCGCTCTCGGAGCTCGTGGTGGGCGCGACGACGCGTGCGACCGGACCGTTCGCGCCGGCCCGGGTCGAACCCCTGCACGACCGCGTGCGGGAGGTCTACGAGGCGCTCGTCCTCGGGACCCGGTACTACGTCACGAAGAACGGGTTCGGTGACGTGGTGATCGGGCTGTCCGGCGGCATCGACTCGTCACTCGTCGCCGCGATCGCGGTCGAGGCTCTCGGGCCGTCGAGGGTGCACGGTGTCCTCATGCCGAGCCGGTACTCCTCGGACCACAGCCTGACCGACGCAGTCGCACTCGCGGCGTCGCTCGGGATCGAGACCCGCACGATCCCGATCGAGCCGGCCCACGCGGCGTTCGAGGGGATGCTCGAGCCGTCGTTCGCGACCCGCGCCCCGGACCTCACCGAGGAGAACCTGCAGGCCCGCATCCGCGGCACCCTGCTCATGGCGCTGTCCAACAAGTTCGGCTGGTTGGTCCTCACCACCGGCAACAAGAGCGAGATGGCCACCGGGTACTCCACGCTCTACGGGGACATGGCCGGCGGGTTCGCGGTGATCAAGGACGTGCCGAAGACGCTCGTGACCGCGATCTGCGAGGACCTCGACGCGCGGGCCGGCCGCGAGGTCATCCCGCGCCACGTGATCGACAAGCCGCCGAGCGCGGAGCTGCGCCCCGACCAGCGCGACGAGGACTCCCTGCCGCCGTACCCGGTGCTGGATCGCATCCTCGAGGCCTACGTGGAGCAGGACCGATCCGTCGCGGACCTCGAGGCCGAGGGCTTCGACCCTGCGGTGGTGGCCCGCGTCGCCGGGCTGGTCGACCGGAGCGAGTACAAGCGGCGCCAGGCACCACCGGGCGTCCGGGTGTCGCCCAAGGCGTTCGGCAAGGACCGACGACTGCCGATCACCAACCGCTGGTCCGGCTGAGCGCGGGGACCCGGGTGGCAGAGGTCGGCGCGGCGCGCCCCGCACGATCCGGGTGGCGCGCGTACGCCCCGGAACTGGCGATCGTCCTCGCGTCGGTGCTGTACGGCGCGACGTTCCGCGTCGTGCAGGTGTCCGTCGAACGGACGAGTCCCTCGGGGTTCGTGTTCATGCGGTACACGGTCGGCGCGCTCGTGCTGCTCCCGTTCGCCCTCCGGCGCGGGTGGCGCGGGCCGCGTGCACTCCCGCACGACGGGTGGCGGCTCGTGCTCGGCGTGGCCGTCCTGGTGGGTGCGTTCTCGGGGTTCGGCGCGTACGTCCAGACGGTGGGTCTGCGCACGACGACGACCTCGAACTCCGCCTTCATCACGAGCCTGTTCGTGGTGTTCACGCCGATCATCGAGTCGGTCGTGTACCGACGCTGGCCTCGGCGCGGCATCGTGGGCGCGGTCGCGGTGTCGATGCTCGGCCTCTGGCTGCTCACCGGTGCCTCGCTGTCCATGGGGCGTGGAGACCTGTTCACGCTCCTGTGCGCCGCGCTCTACGGCGGGTGGTACGTCGCGATCGGGGCGTTCACGAACCGCATGGACCTCGTCGCCTTCACCTGCGCGCAGCTCGTCATGGCGGCGCTGTTCATGGTGCCGTTCGCGATCGCCTCCGGGTTCGGCCGGATCGATGCCTACGTGATCGGCACCGTGCTGTTCACCGGGATCGCCTGCACCGCGCTCGCGTTCGCACTCACCGCGTGGGCCCAGCGGCGCGTCGATCCGTCACGCACCACGATCATCAGCCTCGTCGAACCGGTGGTGGCCGGTGTCGTCGGGTACCTCGTGGGGGAGCGTCTCGGCGTGGGTGGGTACGTCGGGGCGTCACTCATCATCGTGGCGATCCTCATCGCCGAGCGCGGGACCCACCGGACCGGAGCACCGGCACCCGAGGTTTGACCCTCCCCGGGCGCGGTGTGAGGATGCGGCCATGTCGAACGACGGACGCAGCCCCCGACCCGCCTTCGCCCCGTGGGACCGCCGCGAGCTCCCCGGGCTCTTCTCGGTGGAGGAGTCGGCCCGGCGCGTGGGTGCGTACTCCTGGGTGGAGCAACGGCTGTTCGAGGCCCTGGGCGGTTGGATCGCGACGGTGCCCGAGCTCGACGTCAAGCTCGTGCTCGGTCGGCACTGCTACCACCACGCCTGGCACGCCGAGCAGTTCCAGGCCCGACTCCCCGAACTGCGGGAGATGAACCCGGCCCGGTGCACGGTGCCGGCGAACGACGGCGTCGCGGCCCTGCTCGAAGCGGTGATCGAGCCGGAGGCCACGGAGCACACCATCGAGAAGCTCACCGGGGTGTTCCGGGTGCTCCTGCCCCGGAAGATCGCGGCGTACACGTACCACCTCAACGCGACGTCGAGCATCACCGACGCCCCGACCCAGCGCAGCCTGCGGTTCATCCTCCAGGACGAGTTCGAGGACTGGCGGGAGGGGGAGATGCTCCTGCAGTCGCTCATCACCACCCCGGAGGCGGCGGCCCGGGCCGCCGCCCGGGCCGCCGAACTCGAGGCCCTGGCGGTGGCGGCCGGCGGGATCGCCGGCCCCGGTACGCTGGGTGCCTCACCGACCCCGGAGGTCACCCCGTGAAGCGGTTCCTGCCCGTCGACGAACTCGCCCGTGACGAGCGCTTCGTGCGCACCAGCATCGTCGCCGGCTTCAACGACCCCCGGAACGGACGCGCGACCGAGCGGGCGATCAGCAGCGCCCGGCTCGAGCCGGGGCGTGCCGCAGCCCCCGACCGGGCCCGTGCGCTCATGCACGGCATCTTCGTCGGCGAGATCCAGGCGCTCGAGGGCGCCGGGCGCACCACCTTCGACTTCGACGACGCCGACGCACCGTTCGCCCTCAAGCTCGACATGGCCCGGCAGTGCTGGGACGAGGCCCGTCACGTGGAGATCTCGGTGAAGCTCGGCGAGCACATGGGCACCGAGATCGGCGAGTACACCGAGTCCACCTTCCTCTACGAGGCGGCGTGCGTCCCCGATCCCGCGATGCGGCTCTCCGGGGTCAACCGCGCCCTCGAGGGTCTGGCGATCGACGTGTTCAACACGATGAAGGAGTTCGGTGACGCGTCCGGCGATCCGGTGCTGCACTTCTGCGAGGACTGGATGCTCGCCGATGAGGTGACCCACGTGAAGATGGGGTCCGACTGGCTGCGGCGCCTCACCGAGCAGGACCCGGATCGGCGCGCCCGAGCGCTCGAGTTCCAGCGAACGGTCGACAAGTTGTTCAGCCTCGGTGGGTTCCGGGGCGAGACCGAGGAGAACCCGGTGCAGATCGCCCGCCGGTTCCGCGAGCTCGCGGGCTTCGACACGGACGAGATCGACGAGATCGCGGCGCTCGCGGCCGAGGCCCTCGCCGACGCCCGGTCCCGCGAGGCCGTCGCCGGCTGAACGCCGTGCGGCTCTCGATCGTCCCGGAGGAGTTCACGCTCGTCCTCTACGACGCGGATCTCGTGCGGTCGACCGTCGAGGAGGTCGCCGCCGCGGTCGGGTTCCCCGACTCCGTCGAGGTGTCGCTCGAGGTGGATGAGGAACTCGCGCAGCCACTCACCGGTTCCTACGTCGACGTGCGCGACGGGGTCCTGCACCTCTGGTACTCGGGCGGGAACGTCGAGGACACGCTGCGGGCGCGCCACCTCGACCCGGTGCGGGCCCGCCGCGAGTTCGCCATGGGCCTGCTGCGCGGCATGGATCGGCTCGATCCCGCGTTCCACGACGCCCCGGCCGATGACGAGTTGACCGACGCCCAGCGAGCGCTGTGGGACGTCGCCGCCGAGGGACGCGCGGAGCGGGCCGGGATCGCCATGCGTCCCGACCGGGCCCGCTACGTCTACCGGCTCGCGTGCGGTTTCACCGATGAGGCCGACGCCGAGTACGACCGCCTGCGCGGGGGCGCGCCGACCTCGTGGGCGGACCTGGCCGCGACCGCACAGCGGTTGGCGCCGAACGCGACCACCCCGCGGACCGGTCGCCGCGACGATCTCCGTCGCCGTCGCTAGCGGAGCACGTCACGCGCCTCAGGCGAGGTCGTGGGCGCTGATGCCCAGCGTCAGGTCGAGCTCGGGTGGTGCGGCGAGCAGCGGGACGGCCGCCTCGGCCATCTCGACCATCACCGGTCCGTCGTAGTGACGGCGCTGGGCGTCGGCGTCGATCCACTTCTCGACGATCACGAACCGACCCGGGTGGAGCATCGATCCGGTGAGGTCGACGTTGCGGCAGCCCGGATCGGTGCGGGTGACCACCGTGTAGCGGGCGAGGACACCGGCGAGGGCCTCCTCGTCCCCGGGTCGCGCGGCGTACGTACCGATCACGAGGCAGACCTCGGGCTCGGCCGTACCGTCCGTTGTGTCGACGGCCGCGTCGGGCCCGGATCCGCTCCAACCACCCATGTGCGCGCTCCTGTGCGGGTCCCGGGCGCTCCGGCGGCCCCGAGGCGGTCATCCACAGGTGCCTGTGGACGAATCCCGGCTTGACGGGGGCGTTACCCTACATGGACACTGCCGGGGTCGACGGCGTGCTCCCACGGGGGCCTCCGGCGGCCGGGACCACGGTGTCCACGGGCGGTGGGAATGGAATCCCTCCGCCGGTGGTTCAAGGTTGTCCACAGGCTCATCCGCAACATCAGCCCCCTCCGATACCGGCAGGGGCCGGGGCGGCGGCGAGCATGGGGGTCCGATCGGACCGCACCCGGGCCCAGCGCCCACGGGGCGGTTCCGAACCTGCAAGACGGCGTTTCTCGAGGGGTTGACGTGGCCAAGGATCGTGTGGACCGGGACGAAGAGGATCTCGTCCGGCTCTACCTCACCGACATCGGGCAGTACAACCTGCTCACGAAGGACGACGAGGTCCGGCTGGCCCAGCAGATCGAGAAGGGCAACGAGGCGCGCGCCGAACTCGCCGCCGGCGGCAAGGGGCTGACCCCGGCCAAGAAGCGGGAGCTGCGTCGGGCCGATCGCGAGGGCGAGGAGGCGACGCGGACGTTCGTGCAGTCGAACCTCCGGCTCGTCGTGTCGATCGCCAAGAAGTACCAGGCCTCGGGTCTGCCGCTCCTCGACCTCATCCAGGAGGGCAACCTCGGCCTCATGCATGCCGTCGAGAAGTTCGACTGGCGCGAGGGCTTCAAGTTCTCCACCTATGCCACGTGGTGGAT